>DATELY010000227.1:0-7462 GCA_035276085.1 Steroidobacteraceae bacterium
ATCCACTCCGTTGTCGGGCGCGCCGGAGATCACGTGAATGAAGCGCACATTACGCTCGACCAGACGCCGCGCACGCAGCAGCGCCGTGCCGTACTCCTTCGTCACGCCGGCATCCGCGCCATACAGCTGGCGAGTCGCCTCCGACTCCTTGCCGATGTCGACGGCTTCAGGCGCCGCAGACTGCATGCGATACGCGAGATCGTAAGAGCGCGTGCGCGCCTGCAGCTCGCTGTCTTCGGGATGTTGTCCAGCCAGCTCGTCATTGAGACTCTTCAGCAGATCGAGTGTCTTGCGCTGCTGCTTCTCGGAAATGACCTCGGGGCGGTTGAGATACAGAATCGGGGAATCGCCCTGACGGAACGCGATGCCCTGATACACCGCCGGCAGGAAGCCCGAGCTCCAGATCGGCGCGCCACGGCCACCGCCGGCGTTACCCACACCGGTCGGCAACACGACGAACGCGGGCAGATCCGGATTTGCGGAGCCCAATCCGTACTGCACCCATGAGCCCAGCGCCGGACGACCGGGGACGAGGCCGCTCGTATGCAGCTTCAACGATGAGATGACGTGCGTGCTGCCTTCGGTCTTCGTGCCCTTCAGGAAGGCGATGTTGTCGACCTGCGTCGCGATATTGGGCAGCCAGTCGGAAACCCAGGCACCGGTCTCGCCATGCTGCTTCCACTTGCGTTCGGTCGCCAGCAGCGCGCCCACGCCGCCGTCGGTTGCGGTCTTCAACCCTTTACCGAACGACTCCGGCAGCGGCTGGCCATGCAGCTCGATCAGATCGGGCTTGTAGTCGAACAGATCGAGCGAGCTCGGCGCGCCCGCCATGTGCAACCAGATCACGGACTTCGCTTTTGCCGGAAAATGGGGCGCTTTCGCGGTCAGTGGATCTTCGAGCTCAGCGGCAAACGCTGGGCGCAATGCGCCGGGAACCAGACCGGCCACCGTCAAGCTGCCGAGGCCGGCACCAGCGGCACTCAGAAACCGACGACGCGATGTTTTGATGACCATGAGTGTCTTTCCTTTTGAATCTTTGTTCAGAAGCGGTAGCTGAATTCGTTGGAGTTCGCGAGCGCATGCGTCAGATCGACGAAGGCAGCGGCACGCGCGAGCTCACGCCTGGTCGGACCGTCGGACTTCTTCGCCCCCAGTCCAGGCTGGTAGCCATAGTCGTCGGAGACCGGCGGTGCATCCGCCTTCTGCGCTTCGCTACTGATGTACTCGACCAACGCTGCGCGCTCGAAGCGATCGGCAGGCCGGCCGTACAGACTCGCGTAGAGCTTGTCGACACGGTCGTAGACCGACTTCGACACGCCGTAGCCTTCGGGCAGTGCAACCTTCTGGTTCTGCGCGAGCTGGCCTTCGACGATCGATTGCTGCTCGTTCAGGAACGCGAGGAGCTTCTGCGTCTCTTCCGGCTTCGGCGCGCGGGCGAACAGGATCTGATACAGACGATCGATGCGCGCATTCTCGTCGCCCCCGCCTTCGCGGATCGCACGGCCGGCGAGTGCGCGCGACCACTCGTACACGAGATCGCTATTGACGAGTGTCAACGCCTGCGTCGGCGTCGTGCTCACATCGCGACGGGCATGAACGGTATTCGGGTTGGCGCCATCGAAGGTTTCCAACATCGGATAGGGCATGTTTCGGCGGATGAACACGTAAACACTGCGGCGATGCTGATCGCGCGGGTTCTCCGAGTTCGTCCAGGCATTGCGGTTGTTGCCGAGCAGGAAGTTCGATGGTGCGGGCGGCATCACCGGCGGACCGCCGAACTGCTCGACCAACAGGCCTGACGCAGCCAGCAGCGAATCGCGAATCTGCTCTGCATCGAGGCGTTGACGCGGGAAGGCAGCCAGCAAGCGATCGTTCGGGTCGATCTGAATGGCCTTCTCGTTCGGCGCCGACGACTGGCGATACACGCTGGACAGCAGGATGCGACGTTGCAGTTTCTTGATGCTCCAGTGGTCGTCGTGCACGAACGTGAACGCCAGGTGGTCCAGCAGCTCGGGATTGATCGGCTTCTCGCCCTGCTTGCCGAAGTCGCTCACGGTGTCGGCAATGCCGTGATTGAAGTACTGCGACCAGACGCGGTTCACGAACACGCGCGCGACGAGCGGGTTGTCCTCGGCCACGATCCACTGCGCGAGCGCCGTGCGACGCCCGGAGGAGTGCCCGGTAGGCTGAATCGTCGGCTGTTCGCTCGTGAATGCAGCGGGCACTGCCGGCTGCACTTCCTCGAGCGGACGATCGAAGATGCCGCTCGCCAGGATGTGCGTCGACGGCGATTGCGGACCGAGCTCGAAGATCGTCGAGATGTTGCCCGGGTTCTGCGGCTTCAGCTCGTCGTACTTCGCCAGCTCGGTCTTCAGCACCTCGTACTTGGCGTACGTCTCCTTGTCCTTCTCCTTCAAGCGGTTCTCGGCGTTGCGCGAGCGGCCGGACAACGTCCACAAGCTGCGCTGATAGATCCACTGGTCCCACGCGTCACGCTGCTCCGCCGGCTTCTCGAGCGCCGCACGAGTGCTCGGCGTGAAGCCCTGCAGGCGATCCGCCTCGAGCTTGTCGATGGTGGGCTGCAGCAGCTCGTCCATCTTTGCGCGGATGTCCTTCGTCGCGTCGTTGTAGCGCTCGAGCTGCGCCTGGTAAGCGTCCCATTCCTTGCCGGTCACGGCCGGCACGTCGTCACGCGCGCTGGCGTTCTGGAAGTACGCCTGCAGCTGGTAGTACTCGCGCTGCGAGATCTTGTCGAACTTGTGATCGTGGCAGCGCGCGCAGCCCACGGTCTGGCCGAGCAGCACGGAACCGACGGTGTCGACGAGGTCGGTCGCGATCTCGGTCTTCTTCAGCTCGAGGTCGCGTGCATTGATCTCGTCTGGATAGTTGCGCAGGAATCCGGTTGCGATGAGCGCCGACTGCTGCTCCGGCCACAGCTCGTCGCCCGCGACCTGTTCTTCCACGAAGCGGTCGAACGGCTTGTCCTGGTTGAACGCTTGAATGACATAGTCGCGATAACGCCAGGCGTTCGGCCGCGTGCCGTCGGCGTTGTAACCGTCGCTGTCGGCATAGCGTGTGAGATCGAGCCAGCGCTTGCCCCAGCGCTCGCCGTAACGCTGCGAGGCGAGCAGGCCATCGACGAGCTTCTCGTATGCTTGCGCCGAACGATCGTTGACGAATGCCTTCACTTCTTCCGGCGTCGGCAGCAGGCCCCACGTATCGAGCGTCGCGCGACGAATCAACGTCGCCTTATCGGCGTCGGGCGACGGATCGAGATTGCTTGCTTCGAGTTTCGCGGCGACGAACGCATCGATCGGCGTGCGCACCCACTCCTTGTGCTTCACCGCCGGCACCGCCGGATTCTGTATCGGTTCATAAGCCCAGTGCGGCGCCTGGATCGGCCGCGCAGGACGTGCCGGCGCACTCGTGGTGCTGGCTGTCGGTTTGGTGTCGTACTGCGGATCGGCGGCGCCGACCCCAACGGTGAACGCGGCCGAAGCCAACGTGACGACGCAGACGTGAAGCGACTTCTTCATGCCAAATTCCAAGTCCCGGATCGGGTTTATGTGCAGTGAGTGGCTGTGCTCGAATTTGCAACATGTACGCCACGAGTGCTCGTCGCACAAATGCGGGCAAGCGCGGACTCATCTCTGCATAGCGTTGTCGGCTGTTCACACGAAATGCGTAGTAACACCCTCGTAACCATCACGGGCGCCACGGTTACTTCTGTGACGGCGGCGCCGCGACACAACGCGCGGGAACGCGGGGCCGCCCCAGGTGTGACGTAACAGCCGCATCACATTCACTAGATGACGGATTGCTATCAAATCAGTCCAAATCCGTTGGTCTGTTCATGACGCATGAACGCTGCCTGCATGTGAACGCGCGCAAGTCGAACTGTTCGAATGTCAACAGCGCCTTGCAGAACATGTCTCAACAGCAACAGTTGCAGCGAGTACGAGAATGTTCGCTCGGTTGCACTCCATGCGGCCCTCTTGCTGTGTCTTGCCTGTTCTCACGCGCTGTTGCCGCAATCTCGAGCGCGGCGACTTCCCTGGCGCGCCAGTTGCATCATCGTGCATCCCCGTTTTTCATCATCGAGGAATGTTCGCCAATGCAACGCCATGTTCGCACCCGTTACGCCATTGCACTTGCGTGCGGATTGGCATTCGCCGTGTCCGCGCCCGCGCAGACACCGCCCGCCGCTCCAAACTCAGCCGTGAAGCAGAATGTCGCGGGTCGCAAGGCCGCGTTCACGCTGGTGGCCCACAATTTCAAGACGGTTGGTGATGTACTGCAGGGCCGCGCCCCATACGACGCGGCGGCCATCAAGACGCGTACAGACCGCGTTGCCTTTCTCTCTACCCTGCTCGGCGATTACTTCGCGCCGGAATCGAACGTCGGCTTGCCGGACTCGAAAGCCAAAGCCGACATCTGGGGCGACCGCGCGGAGTTCGACAAGCTCCTGAAGGACTTCCAGGAGCACAGCGCGACGCTCGCCCGGGTCGCGCATGCGGAGACGAGCGCCAGCGATGCGTTCAAGAGCGCGGCGTCGGCAGTGGCGCAGGACTGCAAGACGTGCCACGACAAGTTCCGCGAGAAGTGAATCGATGAGCTCTCAGAGCCGCGCGCCCAGCGAACGTGCGCACGCCATTTGGGATGTGCCGGTGCGCGTGTTCCACTGGCTGCTCGCGCTTGCCTTCGCCGGCGCGTACGTCACGCATGAGCTCGGCATCGAGTATTTCAAATATCACTTGTGGTGCGGTTACACGGTGCTCGTGCTCGTGACCTTCCGCGTGATCTGGGGCTTCATCGGCACGCGCCACGCCTTGTTCGCGAGCTTCGTGCGCGGCCCGGTCACGACAGCGCGCTATGCCGTCGATCTCTTGCGGCGTCGGGCACCGCGGTTCGCGAGCCATAACCCGCTGGGTGCGTGGATGGTGATCGTCCTGCTGGCGGGCTTGTTCGTGCAGGCCTTCACCGGCCTCTTCGGCACCGACGACATCGTCAACTTCGGTCCCCTGTACGGTTACGTCAGCTATGAACGTAGCCTGGAGCTGACCTCGTTACACCGCCAGCTCTTCTATTGGCTGCTCGGCGGCGTCGCTTTGCATGTGTTCGCTGTGTTGGCTCACTGGGCGCTCGGCAAAGAGCGGCTCGTGCACGCCATGTTCACCGGACGCAAGTGGCTCAAGGACTACGCACACGAGATTCAATCCTCGCGCGTGTGGCTCGCGGCGCTGACCGTTTTCATACTCATCGTCGTGCTCGCCTTCATCGTGCAGCACGCACCCATTCCCGCAGCCGACGATTCATTCATGTGAGTCCTCGGCTGCGCCACTCTAGCCATCACTACTCATGGAGATTGTCATGCTGCGCCGCTCGTTCCACGTCATCGCGCCGCTCGCGTTCGCGACGGTCGCCTCCCTCGCCAATGCCGACTCGCTGCCCGAGGTCGCGAAGGCGCTTGGCGCCGAGGGCCTCACGTCGCTCGAGTTCTCCGCATCGGGCTACGACTACGCCCTCGGCCAGGCCCCTGACGTCAACGCTGGCTACCCGAAGTTCAACGTGAAGAGCTATCGACGCATCGTCAGCTTCGCACCGTGGGCCACGAGCCTGCAGCGCGTGCGCACGCAGCTGGAGAATCCGCCACGCGGCGGGGGCGGTCAGCCCATCGTGGGCGAGCAAACCCAAACGCAGTCGGTCGCCGCCGGTAGCGCCGCTGCGTCGACGCTACCCGTCGAGCTTGCTTCACTTGCGCCACAGGCCTTCGTGAAGGCAGCTCAATCCGCGGCGGATGCGAAGGTGGAAAAGCAATCGAAGCAGGGCAAGCAGTACACGGTCGTGAGCTTCACGGCGAGCAACAAAGCGAAGACGGTGGGCTGGATCAACGACAAGCAGCAGCTCGTCGGCGTGCAGACGAGCATCGACAATCCCGTGCTGGGCGATGTAAAGCTGGATACCGAATTCGCCGACTATCGCCAGTTCAATGGCGTTCCCTTCCCCGCCCACATCGTACAGAAGCAGAACGGTGCCACCGTGCTCGATCTGAAGGTCAGCGACGTGAAGCGCAACGTCCCGGTCGAGATCCAGGCGACACCGCCGTCTGCGACTACTCCCCTCGCCGCGGAGAAACTCAGTGACGGCGTGTATCTCATCACCGGCGGTTACGCTGCCGTCGTGGTCGGCTTCGACGATCACATCACGGTGATCGAAGGCGGCCAGAACGAGAAACGCTCGGAAGAGGTCATCGCCGAGGCAAAGCGGCTGATCCCCGGCAAGCCGATCACCGAAGTGGTGAACACGCATCCGCACTTCGATCACGCAGGCGGACTGCGCACGTATGTAGCCGAAGGCGCGACCATCCTTACGCATGAGAGCAACAAGGGCTTCTTCGAAAAGACGCTCGTCGGCCCGCGCACGTTGACACCGGATCGGCAGAGCCAGCAGCCGAAACCAGTGAAGGTCCGCTATCTCGGTGAGAAAACGGTGTTGCGAGACGTCGCGCACGTGATCGAGCTGCACCATCTGCAGAACTTCACTCATCACGAAGGCACGCTGGTGGCATACCTGCCGAAAGAGAAAGTGCTCGTGCAGGCCGATGGCTTCAATCCGCCTGCCGCGCCACTGACGGCCACGCCGGCCGTCGTGAGTCCGTACCAGCTGCAGCTCGCCAACAACATCGAGCGATTGCAGCTGCAGGTCGATCGCATCATCCCGATCCACTTGCCGGCGGATGGCCGCAAGGTCACTCTCGCCGAGCTGTGGACTGCCGTAGGCAAGACATCGGCTCAGACGGCTGACGCCCGATGAGTGCTCGATGAGGAAGCAGCGATCAGTCGACGCTCTATAACCCCTATGTTACGCGACGAAGTTTCCAGACATCCCAAGGAAATCTATCGCTTCCTCAAGCAACACGGAATCACGCACGTCCAGTTCAATCCTGTCGTCGAGCGTGTTGCGAGCGGCAAGGACCAACTGATCGGTCTGACGTTCGCTCAGCCTGGCACGGTTGATCCGTCCACATCGAGCGCGAGCGTCAGCCCGCACAGCGTCGCCCCGGACGCATATGGTGACTTTCTGATTGCCATCTTCGATGAGTGGGTCAGACACGATGTCGGCGCGGTCTATGTGATGAATTTCGAATGGGCGCTCGCCTCGTTCATGCGCTTGCCGGCCACCGTGTGTCTGTTTGCCGAGAACTGCGGCAAAGCACTGATGTTCTGCCGACCACGCTCGACGTGCTGGGCATCCAGGCACCCGAGCAGATCCGTGGCATCGAGCAAGATGACACCGAGGGCATTTCGTTGGCCTATTCGATCAACGATGCCAAAGCAGAACCGCGCCACAAGGTGCAGTACTACTACATCTTCGGTAGCCGCGCGATTTACGCAGATGGTTGGAAAGCAGCACTGCCCTACCCGACTCCTCTTGCGGGCATCAAGACCGAAGGCGGCAAGCC
>DATELY010000228.1:0-9010 GCA_035276085.1 Steroidobacteraceae bacterium
TCACTACTGCGCTGAAACGTCGGTCCCTGGCTTGCAAAATTGCACGACACGAGTGCAAATATGCAAACCTGACACCGAGTGCACCGCCAGGCTGCCGGCAGCCTGGCGGTGGAACTCAAGCCCCAGCGCTTTTAATCGCCGAGTGATGTCGCGATAACGAAAGCCGGCGAGCCGCCCCATCAGGTGGCCACGATCACGGGATAGTCGAATGACTCGGCCACGGTGGGCAGCTGGGTGCTGCTCTGGGACTCGATCAGCTTCTTGGCCACGTCGCGCGCGATCTCGATGGTCTCCTGAATCGTGCGCCCCTGGGCAATCAAGCCTTGCACGTCATCGCTGGTGGCGAGATACACGCCTTCCGGCAGCTTCTCGATGTGCAACTGAATCATGTGTTCCATGCGATCACCTCTTTTTGCGGCCGGTTTGCATCAACACGCCTTCGAGCATCTCCATGACGAGCTTCTGCTTGGCCTTGGGCAGGGCGGTGGAGGCGCTCGATCTGCTGCTGGAGCTTCGGGGTCGGGCCGCGCTTGCCGGCACCGCTATTTAACCCCAGAAGTTCATCGCCGGCCACGCCGAAGAGCTGGGCGAGCTTCGGCAGCAGGGACACCGGCATCCGCAGCTGGCCGACCTCGTAGCAGGACAACTAGGACACCCACCAATTTCTTCACAATTGAGGGCAGACGAGGACACCCATCGATCTTATAGTGCACTCGGTGTCTGCACTCGGTGTCAGGTTTGCATATTTGCACTCTCCAGGTATGTGGTGCGGACCCCGCAGAATCGGGTTCAAACGTCCGCTCCTGGCCGTCAGCAGTCTCCAACCCTACGGTCTCAGCCACGGCTCAAACCCACAGTTCCCGCAACGCGAACGTCACACCGCGAACCCTACAACGAGCTCATCCCGCAACCACTGAGCGAGCAGTTCACCCGCGATCCTGACGCCCTCGGCGTCGCCCTCGGCTTCGATCAGCGTCGAGCAGAGCGTGCCGAACGTTCCGCCTTGGCGGACGTGAGCGATCGCAGCGGCCTCCGTCGCGTCGAGCGTGCGAAAGCAGGACGTGAATTCCCTGCGCCATACGAGAACGGCGACAGGCTGCGGTAGCGCTTCGACAGGCGGTGGCGTCTTGCTGGATGAGAGGGCGGACCAGATTGCGGTGGAGTTTGTCAGCGCCTGTCCAAGCCGTAGTGTCGGTGTGAATTGGAGAATGGCACGATGCCAATCGATCGTAGTCAGCGATTGCGGTGATGCCGGTTCGCTGTCCGGGCCGACAAAGGCGGACGCGAGTGCGAGATCCAGCCACGCGAGTTCAGCGACTTCGGGATCGTTTGGATAGAGCGTCTGAAGCGTTCGCGGAAAGTCGGTGCCGTAGTTGTCGAGCGTCCAATCGTGCGGCGGTGTCTGGTCGATGTGTTGAGCGGCTGCGAAACGAAATGCATCGTCACCCAGCCATGCCATCGTGCGCTCGAACTTGTCCGTGAGGCACGCCATGAGCTGTGTGCGGTAGTTGTTCTGGTAGACATCGAGTCCCGCCCGCGCCGCTGGTCCAAAGCAACGCTCAGCAGTGTCATCGCCCCTCAGCCAGGCGCGCATCTCGCGTTGCAGCGTCAGGAGCGTCATGCTGCGCGTCGCTCGAGTCGGGCTCCGATCGCGCGTGCGATCTCGAGCTCGGCGAGTACCTCTCCGAGAGGCGGAATGCGGTCGTCACGCTCGATCATCGTTGCGACGTACCCGACGCGTTGCATCGCGCGTTCGTAGAGCGACCACACCGCCGCGTTGACGGGAGCGTCGTGGGTGTCGATGAGCAAGCGTTCGCCCTGACTGTGGCCGGCCAGGTGAATCTGGCGCACGCGTGAAGCGGGAATGCTGTCGATGTACGCGTCCGGATCGAAGCCGTGATTCGTTGCGCTGACATAGACGTTGTTGACGTCGAGCAGCAGATCGCAGCCCGTGCGCGCACATATCGCCTCGAGAAACTCCCATTCGGTGAGCGCGGACTGCACGAACGTGAGGTAGCTCGACGGATTCTCGATCAATAGCGTGCGGCCGAGCAGGTCCTGTGCGATGTCGATGTTCGTACACACGAGGTCGAGCGCTTCCTCCGTATACGGCAGCGGCAGCAGATCGTGTGAGTTGAATCCTTCGATGCGCGTCCAGCACAAATGATCGGAGACGAACAGCGGCTCTACGTCATCGACGAGGGCGCGAAGGCGCTTCAAGTAGGCTCGATCCAGTCCGTCCGCGGACCCGATCGACATGGACACGCCATGCAGAGCGACGGGATGACGCTCGCGAACACGGCGCAAGACGTCGCGTGGCCGGCCGCCGTCGATCATGAAGTTCTCGGAGATCACTTCGACGAAGTCGACGTCCACGGCGCCGTTCAGTAAATCCGAGTAGTGCGGCGGACGCAGGCCGAGTCCGAAGCGCGGGAATGTCGATGAGTGCATGTTGCCTTGCCTCGCTAGAAACATGTGCCGGCCAGCACGAGGCCGGCCGGCACGCTGCGCCTACTTCTTCTCGGTGAGGCTCCCGCCGGCGGCGGTGCATTCCTTCGCCGTCATCGCCTTGAAGCCGTGGCCCTTGCAAGAGTTCTGCCCCTTGCACTCGTTCTGCGATGTCTTGCAATCGGACGACCCTTTGCAGCTGTTGACGCCGTAACAGTGCACGGCATCTCCCTCGGCAGCGGCCACGGGCGCCGTCACTGAGATTGCGGAAAGAGCGAAGAGAGCAGCGGAGGCTGCGATACTCGCAGCGGATTTCAGGGTGGACATGCGTCGAATCTCCTTGAGCTTTGCCGACGTGGCATCGCTCATTCGGCGCACATGTGCGTGCGGTTACAACTCCGTCACCAACGGAGCAGTCGCGGACCGACCAGCGCACCCAGAAGCGTCGCGAGCCCGATGCCGAGCGAATACCACGTCAGCACGAACATCGCCGACACCTCGGGGCAGTGCAGGCAGTAGAGCAATGCGGCCCACGCGCCCGCGCTCAAGCCTGCGGTTGCGCCGGCCGCACGCAAGCGCGTCGGGGCAAATCGACGATAGGACCAGAGCAGGCCCACGAAGATCGGTAACGACAGTATCAGCACGATCCACGGGCAGAGCTTCCAGCTTTCGCCCAGCCACATCGCAAGCATTGCACTTTTGGGCGCATACGTGAGCTCGGCGATGCAGATGCCGGCCAGCAACAGAATCGGCACGGCGAGCAGCCAGAGCCAGCGCAGGCTCTTCGCATCGGGACGCGCGAGATTCGAGGTCGCGGACACTGCGACGATGCCGAGCGACGCCGTGTATACCCACTTCATCCACAGCGGGAATCCTCGCAGCGCCGCCCCCAGATCGGGGCGCAAACCCAGCACTGCTACGATCAACAACATCGTGACCACCGCGCCGCCGATCATGCCCAAGGCAATCCGCTGGCCGACAGCGTGACGCGACACGGGCCTCACGGTCACCACGAGCGATTGAATCAGCTCTTCGGTCTTCATCGCTTGCCTCCGCGAATGCGAGCGGCAAGTGCTTTGAGTCCCCGATGGACGGACACTTTGACGTCCGATTCGCCGATACCGGCCTGACGGGCAGCTTCCGCAACGCTGAGGCCTTCGAGGTGTGTGTTGCGAATGGCGTTTGCTTGTTTCGCGGGCAGGGTGCCGAGCAGACGCTGCACATCCATCTGCGCGACATCGGCATCCTCGAAGCCTTCCTCGATCGATAGCTCATCCAAATCCTCGACGGGGCATTCGCGCTGCCGGCGCCGGAAGTAGTCGATCATCTTGTAGCGCGCGATTGCGAACAGCCAGGCCGAGAACATCCGGCTGCGATCGTAGGTTGCGCGGCGAGCATGCACGGCAATCAGCGTGTCCTGAACGAGGTCTTCGACATCATCGGCGGCCGAGCGGATACGACGCCGGAAGAAAGCGCGCAGCAACGGCACGAGCGCGCTCAGCAAGGCAGCATGCGCCGCTGCATCGCCGTCGAGCCCGTGGACCATCAGATCTCGTAAGTCTCGCTCGCTTGCCAGCACATGCACCCCTACGCGCTCATTCGCAGCTCGCGGGCTTAGGGTTACACGCGAATCTCCCAAATCCAAAAAAAGATTTTCGACGCGGCTGTAACCGGATGGGGTGTCTTCCCGAACTGGCAAGCGAGGCCGCAAGGCCACCCGTTCATACCTAGGAGATCACGTCATGTCGAATCATGCTGCATTCGCCGCGGCGTTGGCGTTTGCGCTCGTCACGAGCGCCGCCCACGCGGATACGGGCGATAAGAAGACCACGGAGAAATGCTACGGCGTTGCACTGGCGGGCAAGAACGATTGCAAAGCCGGAGCCGGCACGAGTTGCGCGGGCACATCGCGTGTCGACTATCAGGGCGACGCCTGGAAGTCGGTGCCGGCCGGCACCTGCACCCAGATCAAGACGCCGAAAGGCAACGGCTCGTTGACGCCGAAGAAGTAACTCCAACGCGGCATCGGCTGGCTGCAGCGCCGGCCGATGTCGCTCCACAGCTCAAGGAGCGCCTTTGCCGCGACTCACTCAGCCTTATGCCCGATTGGCGGATTGGCTTCAGCGACGCCTGCCCGATGCCTTGCTGCTATTCACGGCAAGGATCGGTATCGCGGCGGTCTTCTTCTTGTCAGGCCGCACCAAGGTGACCGGCCTACTCGAGATCACGCCCGAAGCATATGAGCTGTTTCGCAACGAATATGCAGTGCCCCTGCTTTCGCCGTCGCTCGCCGCGCACCTTGCCACGTATTCGGAACATCTTTTCCCGGTGCTGCTCGCGTTCGGATTGTTCACGCGTGTCGCTGCTGCCGGGTTGCTCGGCATGACGCTCGTCATTCAAACCTTTGTCTATCCAGACGCTTGGTCCACACATCTGAGCTGGGCGGGACTCCTGTTGCTGCTCATGGCACGCGGCGGCGGCGCGTGGTCGTTGGATCATGTGCTCGCGACTGAACGTCGCTGACCTGACAACGTCCGCTCATGGCCGAGGCTGTGTGAAAGCACATTGCCCCTTGCCCCGATTCGACTCCCTCCGTGCGCCATCAATACTGTCGACTCGAATCGCGCTGTTCATTTGCGAGCACGTCACTGATTCGCATACATCTGGCGCCACAGGGATAGCAGGCGCACCTGTATGCCAGCTGCAGGAATCACCTCTCGAATCACGACAGTGAACCGATTGAGGGTTTTATATGCACTCTCGGGTTTGCCGCCGGGCACTCGTGTGTTTCGCTCTGCTACTCCCGGTCACTTCTCTTCACGCTGCGGAACCCAGCGCGTCATCCATGGCAGCGTCCGATCTCATGCATCGAGAACAACTGAGTGGCGATTGGGGCGGCACTCGTTCTGCCTGGAATGAGCAGGGCGTGGAGTTGGACTTTGCCGTGACACAGTTCTACCAGGGCGTGGCTGACGGCGGGGTACGGAACGACAGTGAATACAACGGCGTCTTTGTCACCGACGCCAGGTTGGACCTCGGCAAACTCACGGGGTGGAAGTTTTGGCAGGTCGATTTTCAGACGCAAACGCGCTTTGGCGGTCCCTTGCTGGGGGGAACGGGAACTATCAGCCCCGTGAATACTGCGGCAATCATCCCGGGCACCGATGACACCGTCTTCGCGATCACCGCTTTGACGGTGACCAAACTGATTCCCATCGACCTGGAACAAGGCAATGTGCTGGCGATTGCCGCGGGCCGCGTCAATCTGATCGACGCAGTCCAGGAACAGTTTTTCGCTGGCGGCGGAACAGAGCGGTTCATGAACATCGCTCAGATCGGCCCCCTGACGGTCGCGCGCGAGGTGCCGCTCATCACGAACGCGTTGAGCTTTGCCTATGTGCGCCACGGCGAGCCGTTCATTACCTTCACCATCCTGGATCCAAACGATCATTCAACCGATGCCGGCGTGTCGGATCTGTTCGACGATGGCGTCAGCTTCTCGCCCGGCATCAATTTTCCGACCCACTACTTCGGCAAGTCCGGCAAGCATTCTTTTGGGGGCGCGATCACCACGAAGGACTACACACCGTTCGATACCCTGCGTCAGCTCATCCTACCGGGACCTCCGCGAGTGCCTCTGCAGCCCGAGAGTGGATCGTGGTCGGTGAACTATGTCTTCCGCCAGTACCTCGTCGAACGCGCGAAAGACGACGGCTGGGGTCTGTTCACTCAGGTGGCCTTCGCCAACGAAAGCACGAGCCCCATCACGCGCTTCTTCAACATCGGCCTCGGCGGCAACGGCTTGCTTCCCAACCGACGCGACGACGAATTTGGCGTCGCATACGCATATACGGACTTGAGCGACGACCTCAAGGACGACCTCGACCTGCTCAGGGTTCGCGGCGTGCGCCCCGAACACCAGGTGGAAGTGTTCTACAACGCTCACATCACGCCCTGGTTCAGGCTCACCGGAGATCTGCAGGTAATCCGACCGACGCGGAAGGGCGTCGATACCGACGTCATTCCCGCCATGCGGTTGAAGGTGATCTTCTAGGAATCGCGTCATCGGGGCTTCAAGCCTCTTCGACCACGGCGCACAATCGACGGTCACAACTGTAATCAATGAGGTCGAGCCATGACCGTGCCGCTGTGGTCACTGCTGGGGTTTGCTGCGTGGACGGTGCTGCTACTGCTGTTGACGGTCGGGGTGTCGTTCGAGCAGACGAATACGCTCACGTCGGTGCGCTTCATCTTCTTCTTCGTTCAGATCGTGGGTTTCCTCTGGTTGGTTGGACTCATCGTCGCACGAGCGGCCCCGGCCACCTGACACCGGGCGATTCATGTGAATTCGAAAGGCTGCTCGCCGCGTGTTCTCATGCTCATTACTTCGCTGGTCGTCGTTGCCGTCATCGTCTCGTTCTGCGGCCTTCTATACGTGCAGCAGGACAACCTGGTGTTCTTCCCGCAACCCAACGATCCAGTACTGGTACGTGAGTGGCAGGATCGTCGTATCGACATCCAGACGCCGGCGGGAACGCTCGCAGGTTGGTGGGCGCGCGGCGGTGCGCCTGCAAGCGGCACGGTCATTCTGTACTTTGGCGGCAATGCCGAAGACGTGTTGTACACGGCGGCATCGGCCCAGCGCTTCGCGGCCGAACGCATGCTGCTGATGAACTATCGCGGTTACGGATTGAGCTCTGGCAAGCCGAGCCAGGCAGCCCTGTTCGAGGACGCCCTCGCCATTTACGACCACGTCCGCGCAACCGGCATCCGTGCGGATCGGATCGTGGTGATGGGACGCAGTCTGGGTTCTGGCGTCGCAACCATGCTCGCCGCCAATCGCCCAGTGCACGGTGTCGTCTTGATCACACCATTCGACAGCCTGGCCGCGGTGGCCGCCCATCACTATCGTGGACTGCCCGTGCGTGCGCTGCTCAGACATCCATTCCCGAGCATCGAATTTGCGCGCCAGGCGCAAGCGCCCGCCCTGCTCATCGCGGCGAAGCGCGACGATATCGTGCCGCCCGTTCATGCAGAGCGGCTGAGCGAGGCGTGGGCGGGTCCGCATCGATTGCACGTGTTGAACGGCGTCGGGCACAACGACGTGGAACAGGATGCCCGGTATTACGCGCTCATCAACGCATTCCTGCGGACAGGCTTCGACACGCGCGCGCCATCGCACACATGACCGGCGGCGGCGTCAGAACCCGCAACACGCCTCTGTTTCGAAATGCCCCGCAACAGGTGAGAACACATCCTCGTCGCGCAGGCCCGCGGGGTGCGGTTCACTCGATGGCGTGAGCGCCTCGAGATCCAACGGCAGCGGATCGTCGTCCACCCAGATCTTCGCGCCTTTCGCGATCAGATCGATGTGAATGGAGCACTCGTACGGGACGACGCACAGCGGTTGGTTGTGCTGCCCGAATCCCAAGTGAATGCCCGGGCGGCGTTCGTTGATGTGGCTGTTCATTGCCACCGCTTCGACAGAGCCGCCGTTCGTACCGAAGCCCAGCTCGCCGACACGGTGTGCGTTCGGTTGTGCGAAGCATGCATCGAGAAATGTCCTGACGTCGGGGCTCGCACATTCATATCGCGTCGCACATCCGCTCTCGATCCAAAGATGCACCGGATGCGCCTGCAGGCGCGCATCCAGTTCGGTAAAGCGGTTCACATTGAAAGCGCAATCCGCCACGAAGATGCCGTCGATCGCTGCGGGAAAGGTCGCCACTTCCCCTGCCGGGAGCACGACGATTCCACCGGCACGGGCGGTGCCCCGATTGCTGATCCAGCGGTGTCGCTTCGAATCGATGCGAACCTGCAGGTCCGTACCGCCAGCTGTGGCGATGCGCAGCCGCTCGGCGCGCATGCAGCGGTGCAAAAGAGCTGCGTTGCGCGCCGACAGCTCATCCGGTGATACGCGCAGCGGTCCCGCAAACAACTCGGGGCTTGCGCTGATGGCGCGGAAGATCTCGCATCGCTGAGGGTCGAAGTGCTGCAGAGCACGAGCGAGCGTGCCCTCGTGAGACATCGTGTCACGTTCCAGGCTGAGCACGATCAATCGACCGCTGACCGAACCGGGTGCGGGTAGCGCGTGCGTCAGGCGAGCCAGTAACTCCTCATCCTGCAGCGGTGCCATCCACACGCGAGTGGCAGCAACCCCGCGCAACTCGAGCGCGGCGGACAGCCATGCAGCACATTCATAACTATCGCTGGTGTACAGAATCAGCACAGCGTCGCCGGCCCGCACCCGTGCGTAGCGATCGAGGAGCGATTCCACTCCCTGCCATACCGCTGCGGTGATCACGCAGCCGACTCCGATGGAGCCGACGCGACGGCTTCTATTTCGATGTTGGGCGGTAAGGCGACAGTCCACGGCGCCCATGAGACTTCCTGACCCGGCTGCAGCAGACCGGGAATCTGTATGCGGACCTTCTTCAGCTGGAAATGTGCCGCTTCGGCACGCTTCATTTCTGCAAGCACGTTGGCGGTCGTGCGTGCGACGATTTCGTCGAGCTGTTCTTTGGATAAGTGGGACATGGAGCGCTCCTGCGATGTGTGACCC
>DATELY010000229.1:0-6012 GCA_035276085.1 Steroidobacteraceae bacterium
AATGGCTGGCTGGTCAGCTGGCTGGCTGGTCTGCTGGCCAGAGGTCGTGTGACTACCCGTCCCCCTCTGGCCAGCAGACCAGCTGACCAGCCAGCCAGCTGACCCCAATCCCCCCGAAGACCGTCACCGCTTCCCATGAACCTACTGCTCGTCGAAGATCACAAGGACATCGCCGAGAACATCAAGGAGTACTTCGTTGCTCGCGGCGCTCAGATCGAGCATGCCGCCGATGGGCTCGCCGGGCTCAAGCTGGCGTTGGGCGGTCATTACGATGTGATCGTGCTCGACGTCATGTTGCCGGGGCTCGACGGGCTGGCGGTGTGCCGTCGATTGCGCTCGGCCGGCGGCTTGCGTACGCCTGTTCTCATGCTGACGGCGAAAGATCTGCTGAGCAACAAGGTGGCCGGCTTCGAAGCCGGAGCCGACGACTACCTCGTGAAACCGTTCTCGCTGGTGGAACTGGAAGCGCGTTTGAAAGCGTTGGTACGCCGCTCGCAGTCCGCGGGCTCGCGCGTGCTCAACGTCGGCGGTTTGAAGTTCGATCTCGACACGCTGGAAGGTGAACGCGAAGGACAGCGTTTGAAGCTCAATCCTACGACGCGGCGCATCCTCGCCGTGCTCATCCAGAACCCGCATCGCGTGGTCACGCGCGCCGAGCTCGAGCACGAGCTGTGGGGCGATGAGCCGCCGGAGGGCGATGTACTGCGCGCCCACATGCATGCCCTGCGCACGGCGATCGACAAGGGCTTTCCGCAGCGACTGCTGCACACGATCCACGGCGTCGGTTATCGGCTGTCGGTAGATGCGAGTGAAGCTGCAACTTAGCCTCCGCTCGCGCATCGCGGGGACGATCCTCGCGCTGGTTGCGGTCGCCGGCATTTCGCTGGCGACGTTCGCGCATCTTGCCGATGAGCGTATCGAGGTGAGCACGCGTTACGACTTGCTGTCGGAAGAGCTCACCCACTACGAGCATCGCTTGCAGCGCGATCCGGGCGCGGAGCCGCTGAAGTCGGCGCGGCTGCGGATCTACCGCTCGGTCGATCTGCATGAGTTGCCGCGCAGCATCGCGACGTTGAAACCGGGGTCGCACTATCCCGTGCGCTGGAGCGGCCTGTATCTGCACGTACTCGTGCGCGATGGCGACTTCGGCCGTCTGTGGATCACGTACGACGTGACGCCGCAACGCATGCGCGAGCGCGTTGCAGTCACGCTGCTCGTGCTCGGTCTCACGGCCACCGTGCTCATCACGGCCTGGGTTGCTTATGCGCTCTCCAGCCGCCTCGTCGGTCCGATCAATCGGCTCGCAACGCGACTCACTGCGATCGATCCGGGGAAACGTCAGGTTCGAGTTGCAAACGAATTCGCGGGCAACGAGCTGGAGCCGATCGCGCGTTCGGTGGACTCGTTCCTCGAACGGCTCGATGGATTCGTCGAGCGCGAGCAGTCGTTCACGGCGACGGCGAGCCATGAGCTGCGCACTCCCCTCGCCGTGATGGTTGGCGCCGTGGAGCTGCTCGATGAGCAAACTCGCGCGTTGCCCGCGGCGCAGAAGGCGCTCGGGCGCATTCATCGCGCCTTGCGCGAGATGTCCGAATTCACCGATGCGCTGTTGACGCTGTCGCGCGAAGACGCGGTCGAGCGTGCGACCACGGCCGACGCCGATCTCCACGCCGTGATTGCGCGCGTGCTGGAAGATCAGCGCGCCATCGCAGCCGATAGAGAGATTGCCTTCCAGGCCGATGCACCCAATTCGATTCGCGTGCCCGCGCCCGAAAGCATGGTGGCCATGGTGATCGGCAACCTCGTCCGCAATGCAGTTCAACATGGCAAGGGCGCGCGCGTGGAATGTCAGCTGAACGGCCGCGAGCTCACGGTCAGCAATGCGGGCCAGCTCGATACGCGCGATGCCGGGCGCGTTTTCGAGCGCAGCTTCACCACCAGTCCCGGCGGTCATGGCATGGGGCTGTACCTCGCGCAACGCATCTGCCGCCGCTACGGGTGGGAGATTGCGCTGGAACAGGTGGGAGGACGGGTGATGGCGAGGGTGAGGTTCTAGCAGCGGCTAGCTAGCCTGCTCGCTTGCTGGCCAGAAAAATGGTTGCCGGTTTCTGGCCAGCTTGCCAGCTGACCAACGAGCCGTTCTCGCCTATCGGCAGTTCTCGCCGCCGCCGGCACCCCGGGGCGCCTCGATCACCTTCGCCTCCACATCCCGCAACATGCGTAGCTGGCCGAAGGCTGACGAGTCCACCATGGCGGCTTCGAGCGCCAGGCGCTCGAGTTGAGCCTGCATGCTCGCCTCCGCGATTTTCGCGGCGCTGTGCGCGCGCGGACCCGGCGCTGCGGCGGAGAGCTCGCGCTTGGGCACATCGCTCGCACTGACGAGCATCGGACCGACGCACGCGAGCGCCAGCGCCACACTCGCGAGGACGCGTACCGGCAAGCTGTTGATTCGTGTATTGACGTTCATAGTTTGATCGCACCCTAAGGTAGCCCGCGCAGCGGCGCGGGGCAAGGCTGGAGCGCCAGCGCGTCGGGCAACTCTGCTAGCATGCGCACCCCTTCGGCACCCGTTTCTCTCTATTCGGAGCGATCAATGTCGGCAGTGAAACTCACCGTGCCCCCGCAGGGCGAGAAAATCAGCATTCGCAACGGCAAGCTGGTCGTGCCGGATCGGCCGATCGTGCCGTTCATCGAAGGCGATGGCACCGGCCCGGACATCTGGCGCGCCTCGGTGCGCGTGCTCGACGCCGCGGTCGAAAAGGCCTACGGCGGCCGCCGCAAGATCCAGTGGATGGAAGTGTTCGCGGGTCAGAAATCCAACGACCTTTTCCAGACCTGGCTGCCGGACGAGACCGTCGCGGCCTGCCGCGAATACCTCGTCTCCATCAAGGGCCCGCTGACGACGCCGGTGGGCGGCGGCATCCGCTCCCTCAACGTCGCGCTGCGCCAGATGCTCGACCTCTATGTGTGCCTGCGTCCGGTGCGCTGGTTCAAAGGCGTGCCCTCGCCCGTGCGCACGCCGGAAAAAGTCGACATGGTGATCTTCCGCGAAAACACCGAGGACATTTACGCCGGTATCGAGTTCGAGGCCGGCACGCCGGAAAACAAGAAGTTCCTCGAGCTGCTACAACAGCACTTCCCCAAGCAGTACGGCAAGATTCGCTTCCCGGCGACGTCGGGAATCGGCATCAAGCCCGTGTCGCAGGAAGGCACCGAGCGTCTGTTCCGCTCGACAATCGAGTACGCGATTGCCAACAAGCGCAAGAGCGTGACGATCGTGCACAAGGGCAACATCATGAAGTTCACGGAAGGCGGCTTCCGTAACTGGTCGTACGCCCTGGCCGAGCGCGACTTCGCACAGCAGACCTACACGTGGGAACAGTGGGAACGCACGAAGGCCGCCAAGGGCGAGAAAGCGGCGAACGAGGAACAGGATGCGGCGAAGAAGGCCGGCAAGGTCATCATCAAGGATGCGATTGCCGACATCACGCTGCAGCAGGTTCTCACGCGCCCCGATGAATTCGACGTCATCGCGACGATGAACTTGAACGGCGACTACCTCTCGGATGCACTCGCTGCACAAGTCGGAGGCATCGGCATCGCGCCGGGCGGCAACATCAATTACGTCACCGGCCATGCCGTGTTCGAAGCTACCCACGGCACTGCACCGAAATACGCCAATCTCGACAAGGTGAATCCGGGCTCGGTCATCCTGTCCGGCGAAATGATGCTGCGTTACATGGGCTGGGTCGAAGCCGCCGACGCGATCATCAGCTCCATGGACAAGACCATCGGCCAGAAGACGGTCACTTACGATTTCGCCCGCCTGATGGAGGGCGCGAAGGAAGTGAAGTGCAGTGAGTTTGGGGATGCGATGATCAAGAATCTGTAACGGGCGATTGCTGTCGTTCTGAGTCGGGGCGCGCAGGCGCCCCGATTTGTTTTGGCCTTCCTCCGGCGCCCTCCCCTGCGCAGCGGGGGAGGGTTGGGGTGGGGGCAAGCTACCGGTAATCTCTCACCAATGGACACCACCGAACTCCACCCAGCCCTCTCCCGCGACGAGCTCGTCCTGCGTTGCGCGGCGGACCTCGTACAAGCCTTCGCCGACTACAACGCGGAATTCCGCGCCGTCACCCGCCGTGCGCCGCAACGCTTCGAAGCATGCGACTGGAAAGGCAGTCAGCGCGATGCAGTGGAACGTATCGACTTGTACAGCCGCTACGTCGATCGCGGTGTGCAGCAGATGCGGGACCTGTTGGGCGAGGATGCGCAGGAACGGGCGATCTGGAGCAGCATCAAGCGACGCTTCACCGAAATGATCGAGAACCTGCCTGACTCCGAGTTCGACAAGACGTACTTCAACTCGGTCACGCGGCGCACATTCGGCACGGTGGGTGTCGATCCTGCCGTGGAATTCGTCGCGCTCGATCTCGATCCGATCGGCTCGATCAAGGGACGGATCGACACGCGCAGCTACGCCAACCGCGGCTCGCTCGAGTTGTTGTTCGAGGAAGTACTGGCCGACTACCGCTTCCGCACGCCCTATCTCGATTTCGAGCGCAGCGTGCAGATCATCACGGATGAAGTGCAGGCGCAATGCGCTGCGCTCAGTGCAGATGAACCGCTCGTGGTCGCAGAGGTCGAATTCATCACGACGGTATTCTTCCAGATCACCCGCGCGTACCTGATCGGTCGCATCTCAGGAAAAGGCTGGATGCGTCCCTTCGTGCTGGCGCTCAAGAGCACCGAGCGTGGCGTGCTGATCGATGCGGTGATGATGGATGAGTCCACGGTCAGCGTGCTCTTCAGCTTCACACGCTCCTACTTCCATGCGGACCTCGGCCACGTCGGTGAAGCGGTCGTATTCCTGAGGAGCATCCTGCCGCGCAAACCGGTGAGCGAGTTGTACACCGTGCTCGGTCGCGCCAAGCAAGGCAAGACCGAGCGTTATCGGGAGCTGTTCCGGCATCTGCAGAACAGCACGGATGAGTTCGTGCTGGCGCCCGGCGAGAAGGGTCTCGTGATGATCTGCTTCACGCTGCCCTCCTTCGATGTGGTGTTCAAGATCATCCGCGACAAGTTTCCGTATCCGAAGAATGTGCTGCGCGAGGAAGTGCTGGGTAAGTACGACCTCGTGTTCAAACACGACCGCGCGGGCCGGCTGGTGGATGCGCAGGAGTTTCGCCGCCTGACCTTCCCCCAGTCGCGCTTTTCGGCAGCGTTGCTCGAAGAGTTGCGCGGCGATGCGACGAAAACGGTGCACGAGGATGGCGACGATCTCACCATCGACCATCTCTACATCGAACGGCGCATGACGCCGCTCAATCTGTACCTGCGCAGCGCCGAGCGCGAACAGGCCGAGCTCGCCGTGCTCGATTACGGCCAGGCGATTCGCGATCTGGCGGTGAGCAACATCTTCGCCGGCGATCTGTTGCTGAAGAACTTCGGCGTGACGCGCCATGGACGTGTGATCTTCTACGACTACGACGAGCTCTGCCACATCACGGACTGCCGCTTTCGCGATCTGCCTCAAGCGCAGAACCCCGAGGACGAGATGCGCGGTGAGGCGTGGTACTACGTCGCCGAGAACGATGTGTTCCCTGAAACGTTCATGCAGTTTCTCGGCTTCGACGAGCACCTGCGCAACGTCTTCCTGCAAGTGCACGGCGAGATACTCACGGCCGCCTGGTGGCGCGGCATTCAGGAACGCTTGATCGATGGTGACGTGCTCGAGGTATTGCCATACCACCGACATCGAGTGCGGGTATTCAGCAGTCTCTAGTGCAGTGAATCACTCTTGAGTGAACTTAAATGAACTGCGTGTCTCCGATGGTTTAGTGCGAACCAGCGTGGAGAAAGCGTGTGCGAGTGGCGCCGGAAATTGTTCTGACGAGCGAGGAACGAGCCGAGTTGATGAGGCAAGTTCGTTCCAAGCTCACCAGCGTGAGACTGGCTCAGCGTGCGCGCATCGTGCTGCTGGCGGCGCAGGGACTGCAAAACAAGGACATTGCT
>DATELY010000230.1:0-8122 GCA_035276085.1 Steroidobacteraceae bacterium
ATGCGGACCTTCTTCAGCTGGAAATGTGCCGCTTCGGCACGCTTCATTTCTGCAAGCACGTTGGCGGTCGTGCGTGCGACGATTTCGTCGAGCTGTTCTTTGGATAAGTGGGACATGGAGCGCTCCTGCGATGTGTGACCCACACACATGAGATGCCGACGAGCGCGCGAGCGCTATCGTACGTACGGGCAGCAACCTCGCCATGCATGCAGCACTCCACTGTGAGCGCGATTCGGATTTCAGGTCAGCGTATCTCGTTCGAACGCGGCACAGAGCACCGGAGCGATTTGAACAGATCGTTGTGCCGGCTGGACTGTGCCGGAGGGGCAGGGCTTGCTAATTGCCTGGAAAGGTTCAGTGCGGCCGTTGTTTCAGCAGCAGCGTGCAGCTGCCGGCCTCACTTCCTCCTGAAACCCACCACCACCAGCACGAGTCCCGCTCCAAGCGCCACACCGCCCACCCATCCCGGCACCTTGTGCTGCTGCTGCACTTTCGCTTCGAGCTCTCCCAGCTTGAACACGCTTTCCTCGCGCGAGTAGCTCGGTGGTTTGATGATCATGAACAGGCCGGCCGCAATGAGGATGGCGCCAACGATTTGCAGAACACGCACGCAGAGTCTCCATGGAAGGGTGACGGGAACAGGGCACGCATTATCAGGGATGTCGGCCCCGCACAGCCCATCGATCGCGCAGCATCAATCGAGAACGGTTGACGCGCGTCCGCTTTGTCAGCATTCTTCGCCGCGCGTTGAGTTCCCCGCATGGGGATTGAAATGGGAACCGGGTGTGAAACCCGGGCTGCCCCCGCAACTGTAAGCGGTGTTTCCGGCGTCGATAGACCACTGAGCCCTCGAGGATGAACCAAGGGGCTCGGGAAGGTGACGCACGGGAGTGAAGCCGCGAGCCAGGAGACCTGCTCAGCGTCGTCGTCCATCGACCAGCCGGGGTGTGCTGAGCGAGCGGGAGTTCCCGAGTGACGACCGGTGCATGGGTCGTCGGCTCGCGTGAGTGCGATGACGCATGCGTGTCGCATCTCACTCTCGGAGCTCTCCGTCATGTCACGGTCCCTTGCGTTCGCTTCCACCTCGCTGATCCTTTCACTCGCCGCTGCGTCCACGCACGCCGCGCCGGAGCAAGTCGTCGTCACCGCCAATCGTCGCGTTACCGATGTCGCCACCGTCGGCGATTCGATCACCGTCATCGATGCCCAACAGGCGCGCGCGAGCCAGAAGCTCATGGTGTCGGACCTGCTCACGACCACGCCCGGCGTGGTGGCCTCGCGCAATGGCGGTTATGGCGGCACGACATCGCTGCGCATTCGCGGCGCGGAAGATCACCACACGGTCGTGCTCGTCGACGGCGTGAAGATCAACGATCCCTCCTCGCCCGGCGGCGGTTTCAACTTCGCCAACCTGATGATTGCGGACGACATCGAGCGCATCGAAATCGTGCGCGGTGCGCAATCGACGCTGTGGGGCAGCCAGGCGATCGGCGGCGTCGTGAACATCGTGACGACTGAACCCGCAGGTCCGCTGTCCGCGGCGATCGATGCCGAGGCCGGTTCCTACACGACCGGTCGCGTGACGGCCCGCGTACAGCAAGGCAACGATCGCTTCGGCTGGCGCCTGGGCAGCCACTACTTCACGACCGACGGCGTCTCGGCGTTCGACAAGGATCTCGGCGGCGACGAGGACGATCCGTACCGGAATGTCGGCTTCAACGCGCGCGGCGTGTGGCGCGTAACCGATGCCGTCACGGCAGAGCTGCGCTCGAACTGGTGGCGCGGGCGTACGGAGTTCGACGGCTTCCCGCCGCCGAACTTCTCGTTCGCGGATACGCGCGAGTATTCGATCACCAAGGAATGGGTGAGCTATGCGGGAGTGAAGATCGACTCTTTCGAGGGCCGCCTGCAACATCGGATCGGCATCGCGTACACGGATACGGACCGCAACAACCGCGATCCCGATTCCGTCGTCGAAGAAACCTTCGACTCGTATGGCCGGAATTTGCGCTACGAGTATCAGGGCACGTGGTCGCCGCTCGACAGCATGACGGCGGTGTTCGGACTGGAGCATGAGCGTTCGGAGCTGCGCACGGTATCGCCGAGCGTGTTCGACCCGAACCCGACGCCGTTGCAGCGCAATGTCGATCTCGACAGCGGCTATGCGCAACTGCAGTTCACACCGATCACCGGGCTCACGCTGACCGGCGGCCTGCGCTACGACGATCACGAAACCTTCGGCAACAACACTTCGGCACACGGAGCCATCGCTTTCGCGCCCACGCGCTCCACAGTGCTGCGCGCGAGCTATGGTCAGGGCTTCAAGGCGCCTACGCTGTTTCAGTTGTACAGCGAGTACGGCACGCCCGAGCTGCAGCCGGAAGACGGCGATACGTGGGACATCGGCATCGAGCAGCGCCTGTTCGACAATCGCGTGAAGGCGTCCGCTACTTACTTCGAGCGCAAGACGAAGAACATGATCGACTTCGTGTCTTGCTTCGGTGTCGCCTCCGCGAAATGCACCGCACAGCCTGACGGCTACTACGACAACGTCTCACGCACGAAGGCGGATGGTTACGAGCTGGGCCTCACCGCTCAACTCACGTCGCACTGGCTTGCCATCGCGAACTACACGCGCCTCGATGCGAAGAACGACGCACGCGGCACGTTCAACTTCGGCAATGAGCTGCCGCGGCGGCCGAAGCAGTCCGCGTACACCGAACTGAAGTATCAGTGGGACCTGCCGCTCGCGACCGCCATCGCGGCTCAGTATGTCGGCCGCAGCTTCGACAATGCGGCCAACACCTTCAAGCTCGATGACTACGTGCTCGTGGATCTGCGCGCTGAGTATGCCGTGAGCGATGCGTTGCAGCTGTACGGCCGGGTCGAGAATCTCTTCGACGAGGATTACGCGACGACGCGCAATTACGGCTCGATCGGCCGCGGCGCGTATGTGGGCTTCAAGCAGAGCTTCTGAGGCGGCGTCGTGAACGCCGCATCGGCAGTAGCCATCGACGATCGCCTGGCTGGGCACGGCGGTCGCCTCTGCGTCGCGCGCGCATTGCATCCGCAAGCGCCTCAGCCGTGGATCGATCTGTCCACCGGGATCAATCCGAAGCCGTATCCGGCACCGCGCGCGAGCTCATCGTCACGGGCGCGATTGCCGGAGCCGCAGGAGTTGCGTGCGTTGGAGGAAGTGGCGGCGCGGGCGTTCGGCGTTGCAGAACAAGATTGCGTGGTTGCAGTGGGTGGATCGGAGGCGGCGTTGCGGTTGATGCCGTACGTGCTGCAAGTCGATCGCGCGGCCATCGTGGGGCCGACGTATTCGTCACATGAGGATGCGTGGCGGAAAGCGGGGTCGTGTGTGGATGTTGTGGAACGCACGCATGGGCTGCTGATCCCAAGCAGCCCCCACCCCAACCCTCCCCCGCTGCGCAGGGGAGGGAGTCAACTGATCGACATTCCACTCAACTCGCAACCGCGTCCCTTCCCTTGCGAAGCGGACCGGCAAGTCATCACGGTGGTGAATCCCAATAACCCCGACGGCGCTGTACTCCACCGCGATCGCTTACTCGCGCTGCACGATCAACTCGCGCAACACGACGGCTATCTCGTCGTCGACGAAGCCTTCGCCGATGCAGCGCCTGCGTGCAGCGTTGCGTCCCTTGCCGGCAGCAAACGATACCCTCGCCTTCTGGTGCTCCGTTCCTTTGGCAAGTTCTACGGGCTCGCCGGTCTGCGCCTGGGGTTCGTCATCGCCGCGCCGGGTATCGCACAACGATTCCGTTCTCTCCTCGGCGATTGGCCAGTCACTGCCGATGCCATCGCAGCCGGTTGCGCCGCTTACGCGGATGCCGCTTGGGGCGAGCGCACTCGTGCACGCTTGCAAAGCGCTGCACACAGCCTCGATGCGCTCCTCGTGCGCAGTGGGTTCACCCTTGTCGGCGGCACATCGTTGTTTCGACTCGCCCGCAGCAACACCGCTGGACGGTGTTTCGAACGCTTGCTCGACGCCGGCATTCTCGTACGCCCATTCGATCACGACGCAACACTCTTGCGCTTCGGCCTGCCCTACGGCGCCCCTGCGTGGCAGCGACTGACACGCGCATTGGGAGCTGAGGCATGAGCGAGGATCAACGCGATCTGGACCACAGACGTGCGATGCAGGCGCTCCAGGCAGAGCGCCGCGCAGAACGTGCGGGCAAGAGGCTGACGGGTGGATTGCTGCTGGTGCTCACCGGTCCGGGCAAGGGCAAATCGTCCAGCGCGTTCGGCATGGTCGCGCGTGCGCTCGGTTGGGAGATGCGTGTCGGCATCGTGCAGTTCATCAAGGGCAAGTGGCAGACCGGCGAGCGGCACTTCTTCAGCCGCTTCCCGGATCTCGTGACGTACGAGGTCATGGGCGAAGGCTTCACGTGGGATGTGCAGGATCGCCGGCGCGATATCGCGGCCGCGCAGAAAGCGTGGCAGCGCAGCCAGGAGATGATTGCGGACCCGCAATACGATTTCGTGTTGCTGGATGAGCTCAACATCGCGCTGCGTAACGACTACCTGGACATTGACGAAGTCGTGGCGGTGCTGCAGCAACGATCGCGCGACAAGCACATCTGCATCACGGGACGCGATGCGAAGCCGGCCTTACTCGAAGTGGCCGACCTCGTTACGGAGATGACGCTGGTGAAGCATCCGTATCAGGCTGGCTACCGCGCGCAGCGAGGGATCGAGTTTTGAACGGGCTGCGCTTCGCACTGTGTCTTGCCGCGTTGTTGGCAACCACCGCTGTCGAAGCCAACGGTGCAGCGCCCCAGCGCATCGTTTCGATGAACCTGTGCCTGGACTCCGTGCTCCTGCAGCTCGTGCCTCGGGAGCACATCCTCGCGTTGAGCCAGTACGCCCGCGATCCGTGGCGTTCGAGCATTGCCGACGTCGCCAGGACACTGCCGTACACCAACGAGACGGCCGAGGAAGTCGTCGCGCTGAAACCCGATCTCGTTCTCGCCAGCCGACATTCGGCCATCGCCACGCGCGCCGCACTTCAGCGCGTGGGCATCCGCTTCGAGCTGTTCGAGGTGCCGCAATCGGTTGCGGAAAGCTTCACTCAGATCCGGCGCGTCGCAGCGCTCCTCCAGCGGCAAGCACAGGGAGAGGCGTTGATTTCCCGTATCGAACGGGCAATCGACGCCGCGCGCCCGGCCCCAGGTGCTCCCGTATTGACCGCAGCGATCTATCAGCCCGGCGGCTTGAGCTCCGGCCCCGAGACCGTAACGGGAGAGCTCATGCGTATCGTCGGACTCGACAACATCGCCGCCCGTTACGGCGTGACGACGTATCGCCCATTGCCGCTCGAAGCACTGATCAGATCCCCGCCCGACATTCTGCTGGTGGGCGACACGAGCCACGGCGCGCCGACGCATGCCGAGCGCATCGTCCATCATCGTGCGTTGCGTGCGCTGGAGTTCCGCATGCAGCGCGAGTCATTCCCGGCGCGCTTGGCCTATTGCTCCGGCCCGACGATGATCGATGCGCTCGATGCGCTCGTCGCCGCGCGCGAGCACACGCTGAGCGTTGCCGTGGCACGGAGCTCGCCGTGAATCGCGCTCGTCAGTGGCTATCGCCTGCGCTGCTGATCATGGTGCTCGTACTGACCGTCGCCTCCGTGCTCGTCGGCAAGGTCATGCTGACATGGAGCTTCTGGTCGGATCAGGATCCGATCACGCGCATCATCTTCCTGGAGCTGCGTGTGCCGCGCGCGCTCTTGGGTGCGCTGATCGGTGCAGCGCTGGGCCTGGCAGGCGCCGCCATGCAGTCGTACTTACGCAATCCGCTGGCCGAGCCCGGAACGTTGGGTGTGTCGTCGATGGCAGCGCTCGGTGCCGTGCTCAGCATCTTCTTCGGCATCGCCGGCACACATCCTTGGATATTGCCGATGTGTGGTGTGCTGGGCGGCGTGTTGGCAATGGCAGCGCTGCTTCTATTGGCGGGCCGCTCAGCCGGTGTGCTGACGCTCGTGTTGTCCGGCATCATCCTGAGCGCGCTCGCGATTGCAGGCATCTCGTTCACGTTGTCGTTATCGCCGAGCCCCTGGGCGGCGGCCGAGATCATTCGTTGGATGCTGGGCGCTCTCACGGATCGCAGTCTCGACGACCTCACGATCGCCACGCCGCTGATCGCGGCAGGATTCGTCCTCATCTTCTTCTGTCGTGAATCGCTGAACGCACTCACGCTCGGTGAGCTGGGCGCGCGGTCGCTCGGCATCGATCTGAACCGCGTCCGGTGGCTGTTGTGCCTCGGCATGGGACTGCTGGTCGGCGCCAGTGTCGCGGTGACTGGAATGATCGGTTTCGTCGGACTGATCGTGCCCCATCTCGTGCGGCCGCTGGTCGGGTCACAACCTGCAGCGTTGCTCGTGCCGAGCGCACTCGGTGGCGCTGCGCTCGTGCTCGCGGGGGATATTGTCGTGCGCTTGCTGCCCGGCGGCTCCGAGCTGCAGCTGGGTGTCGTCATGTCGCTCGTCGGCGCGCCCTTCTTCTTCGTGTTGCTGTACTCCCTGCGGCGGCGAGTGCTATGAGCACGCTCACAGTCTCGCAGCTCGATTTACGTCGCGGCGCGCGTCAGGTTCTCAACGGCATCGATCTGAGTATCGCCGCCGGCAGCATCACTGCCGTGCTGGGCCCGAATGGAGCGGGCAAGTCCACGTTGCTCGAGTGCCTGGCCGGACTGCTGACGCCCCACGCAGGCACGGTCGCGCTCGGCGGTGTCGGATTGCACGCCATCGTCGGCCGCGAGCGAGCACAGCAGATTGCATTCCTGCCGCAGACTCCCGAGATCGCCTGGCCCATCGATGTCGCAACGCTCGTGGCACTCGGACGCATTCCCTACTCCGGTGTTGCCAGCGACAGCGACAATCGCGCGGCGGTCGAGCGTGCGATGGCAATGACCTCCGTCTCGCAATGGGCGCAGCGCAGTGTCACCGAGCTTTCAGGTGGCGAGCGCTCGCGCGTGTTGCTGGCGAGAGTGTTCGCGGGGACCTCGAAGTGGATTCTCGCGGACGAACCGTTCACCGGACTCGACCCTGCGCATCAGTTCGAAGCCGCGGAGCTGCTGCGCGCGTTCGCTGCCGACGGCGGCGGTGTCGTGCTGACCATTCATGATCTGTCGCTCGCGGCACGCATCGCGGATCGCATCATCGTGTTGAACGAAGGCCGTGTGGCCGCCGACGGCACACCCGAGGTCGCGCTCGACGCCACCGTTCTGCGCAGCGTGTACGGCGTCGAGACCGAATGGCTCGTGGCGAGCAGACGGCGCACGCCCGTAATCGCGATCCATGGACGGTATGGCAGCTGATGCGGCAGTGACGCTGGCGGCGTTGATGCTGGAGTCGTGCATCGGCTATCCGCGCGTGCTGCTCGCGACGATCGGTCATCCCGTGATGTGGAGCGGGCGATTGCTCGATGCGCTCGAGCGACGTTGGAATGACCCGCGCATACGTCCGGCCACTCGGAAGCTACTTGGAATCGCAACGGTGCTGATCGTTGCCGGACTCGCAGCACTGATCGCGCATGCGATCGCGCGATTTGCCGACGGATACGCGTATGGCATCGCCGCCGTGGCGATCGTCGCAACGGCTGGCCTGGCGCAACGCAGCTTGTATCGGCATGTGCGTGATGTGCTCGCGACGTTGCAAGCGCATGACCTCGTCGCTGCGCGGATCGCGGTCAGTCACATCGTGGGCCGCGACACGGCACGCCTCAACCCCGATCAGGTGTCGAGCGCCGCAATCGAGAGTCTCGCGGAGAGCTTCAATGACGCCGTCGTGGCACCGGCATTCTGGTTGTTCGTCGCCGGCTTGCCGGGACTGTTCGCGTACAAGGCCATCAACACGGCGGACAGCATGATCGGCCACATCGAGGAACGTTGGCGCGCATTCGGCTGGGCCGCAGCAAGACTGGACGATGCGGCGAACCTGATTCCTGCCAGGATCGCGGGCATCTTGATCGCAACCGCTGCAGGCCGCGGCTTTGCGGTGATGTGGCGCGATGCGCCCAAACATGCGTCGCCGAATGCCGGATGGCCCGAAGCAGCCATGGCGGGTGCGCTCGATGTACGTCTCGGCGGACCGACC
>DATELY010000231.1:0-2673 GCA_035276085.1 Steroidobacteraceae bacterium
GAATGGGCTTCGTCACTCAGCGAAATATCGAGGAGAGGTGAACTCCGGTTCCCTCCCCTGCGCAGCGGGGGAGGGTTAGGGTGGGGGCACGGCCACCGCCACTCCCTAACTGCCTCGCAACTGCCCATTCCTTTCCAGCAACGCTGCGCCGATCGCTTCCGCACGCCAGCCGCGTTCGAAGCGATCGGTGCGCTCTCTGAAGACGAGCTGCTCGATGTCACGACGCGTGGCGAGCAGCTCGGGTCCGATCTGTAATCGCAGCGCCTCGGCGCGCACGAAGGCCATCAAGCTCGACACGCGACCGAGCTGCTGCTGATCGGGCCGTTGCCATTCGATCGTGTCCACGTCCTCGCGAGTTGCAGCGTCTGCGATGAGCGCGAGCAGCTCTGCGCCGTTCTTGCGCAGTGTCGCGGGTGCCAACAGCGGGATGCCCTGCAGCGAGTCGAGCGTTTGCGGCAAGCGTTCGCTCAATGCGCGCACGGTCTCGTCCGCGAGAATCCAGCCGCGCGGCTTGTTGTGCTTCATCGCCGCTTCCTCGCGCCATTGCGCCAGCGCTTTCAGCACGGAGCGTTGATGCGGCCGCAATCGATCCACGCCTTTGAAGCGCTGCCAGGCGCGCTCGGGATGCGTGCGGTAGAGATCGGGATCTTCCAGCCGCGCGCATTCCTCTTCGAGCCACGTCAGGCGACCCCGCTCGAGCAGCGCGTTGCGCAAGTTCTCGTACAGCGGCACGAGATAGATCACGTCGTCGGCTGCGTAGCGGAGCTGCTCCGCGCTCAAGGGTCGTTTGAGCCAATCCGTGCGCGCATGCCCCTTCTCCAATGGTTGGCCCAGGCGGGCGGCGACCAGCTCGCCATACCCCACTTGTGTCGATGCCCCCAAGAAGGCGGCCGCCAGCTGGGTATCGAACAAGGGACCCGGGACCGTAGCTTCGCCACGCTCCGCCGCGAGCAGGACCTCGATGTCCTGACGCGCAGCATGCACGGCTTTCGGCCGGGTGCGTCCGCGCAGGAAACTCCACAGCGGCTTCAGATCGTCGACTGCGAGGGGATCGATCAGCACGCTGCGGCCAGGTGTCGCAATCTGCACCAGACAGAGCTTGGGGTAGTACGTTTTCTCACGCATGAACTCGGTGTCCAGCGCGACAAAGGCGCTGTCCGCCAGTCCATCGAGCGCATCCGCGAGCGCGGCGGCGTCAGTGATCGGCTCGGGAGTGCTCAGTGCATTCATGCGTGGCGTGTAGAATCCGGACAGGGCAATCTGCGCACGGTACGCAGCTTCGCGGGATTATAGAGACAGCGCCTTTCGAATCGATGCGAGCCATGCAACGACTGTTTCAAACCTATCTCGACATCGCGTTGTGGCGCAAAGGGCCGCAGGACCTGCCCGCGTCGTATTCCGTCTGCTGGTTCATCGGCCTCATGTACGTGGCGATTGCCCTCGTGCAAGTGCGTTTCATGCATTACTCGCTCTTCGATGGCCTTGCCCTCGTTCTGGTCGATGTGGGGATGCAGGCCGCCTGGCTCGCGCTGCTGTTGGTGTTCTTCTCCCGCATGCAGCGCTTCCCGCAAACTTTGAGTGCCGTGCTGGGCGTCGGCATCCTGCTCGGCGCGTTGGACCTGCTCGTGAGCAGCATTCTGCTCTTCACGCACGCCGGGCGCGATCTCGGTTACGAATGGGGCCTGCTGAAGCTCGTCTTCATGGCGCTCGTGATCGGCCGCATTGTCACTCAAGCCATCGATCGCGGCCTGTTCACCGGCATCGCGCTGGTCATTGCGATCGTCCTCTCCACGGAAGCGGTCAGCGACCTGATCCTGCGCCAGCTATGAGGGAGGAAGCGGTTGGCGGTTCGCGGTTGGCGGTTGGTTCGGAACTGCGTCTACGCCGCTGCCTTCCGTCGTCTCCGATTTCTTGCCAACCGCTAACCGCCAACCGCTAACCGCCTCCTTCCATGCATCTCCACATTCTCGGTATCTGCGGCACATTCATGGGCGGCATCGCGGCGCTTGCGCGCGCGGCGGGCCATCGCGTCACCGGCTCGGATCAAAACGTGTATCCGCCGATGTCCGATCAGCTGGCGGCGCTCGGTATCGAGCTGATCTCGGGCTACGACCCGAAACAGCTGGAGTTGAAGCCCGACGTTGTCGTCGTGGGCAACGTCATGAGCCGTGGCAACGCGCTCGTGGAGGCGCTGCTCGACAGCGACATCCCCTACACGTCCGGACCGGAATGGCTCGCGCGCCATGTGCTCGCCTCGCGCTGGGTGATGGCCGTTGCGGGAACGCATGGCAAGACCACCACGTCGAGCCTGCTCACGTGGATTCTCGAGTACGCAGGATTGCAGCCCGGATTTCTCATCGGTGGCGTGCCGGGCAACTTCAACGTCACCGCGCGGCTTGGCGCAGGCCAGCACTTCGTCGTCGAGGCCGACGAATACGACACCGCCTTCTTCGACAAGCGCGCGAAGTTCGTTCACTACCGACCCCGCACGGCCATCCTCAACAACCTCGAGCACGATCACGCGGACATCTATCCCGATGTCGCGTCCATCCAGTGGCAGTTCCATCAGATGGTGCGCATGGTGCCACGCAAGGGCCAGATCATCGCGAACGTCGGCGAGCCGCACATCGTGCAAACGTTGGACATGGGATGCTGGACTCCGGTCGAACGCTT
>DATELY010000232.1:0-2983 GCA_035276085.1 Steroidobacteraceae bacterium
ATGGCCGTTCGGGGCGCGCTGTGGACGACGTTGAAGGATCAAGGTTCGACGGCAAACTGCGGATTCCGACGATTGCGGACACCTGTTCCGATTGAAAGCGGACAGTGATTCCGATCGATCGCGGACAGCGTTCCGATGATCGCGGACAGCAGCTCCCGTCGACGGTTTCATGGGGTCATGCCGGTGCGTTTGCGTCAAGACCCGATTGTTTGGCGGCCAATTTCCGCATGCTGTCTCCCTTCAGGATCAGGCGATGGGCATTGTGCACGAGCCGATCGAGGATTGCATCCGCGATGCTCGGATTGCCGATCAATTCGTGCCAATGATCGACGGGGAGTTGGCTGGTCACGATGGTCGAGGAGCGTCCATGCCGATCATCGAGGACTTCCAAGAGATCGCGCCCCTGCTCGGGGGTGAGCGGTGCCAATCCCCAGTCATCCAAGATCAGGAGCTCGACGCGCGCCAGCGCCTTGAGGAGGCGAGCGTAGCGTCCATCGCCGCGCGCGAGTAGCAAGGCATCGAACAAGCGTGGCACGCGATGGTAGAGGACGGAACGGTTGTCGCGGCAGGCCTTGTGGCCGAGCGCGCAGGCAACAAAACTCTTGCCGACGCCGGCCTGCCCGATGATCAGCACATTCTGATGACGTTCGATCCAATCGCCGGCGACGAGCTTGGCAAACAGCGCCTTGTCGAGCCCACGCGCCACTTTTAGATTTACGTCCTCGACGACGGCCGATTGGCGCAGCCGTGCGAACTTGAGCCGGGTGGCCAGCCGCTTGTTCTCGCGCTCGATGGTCTCGCGGTCGATTATGAGAGCGAGCCGCTCTTCGAAGTCGAGGGCGGCGAGGTCGCTCTGCCGTCGTTGTTCTTCGAGCGCCTTGGCCATGCCGGTGAGCCCGAGCGCGATCAGCCGTTCGTAACTGGGATGAGTGAGCATCGTGTCTCCTTTCGTCAATGGTAGTAGCCACGGCCACGGATGTTGGCGTGCTTTATCGGCGCGCCGTCCGAGACCTTCTCTTGCGCGTAGGCTCGGTCGAGGCCGTGCTGGAGGATCGAGGCGATGGAGCCGTAGCTTCTCGCGCCGATGTCATTGCCGCGCCGACAGGCAGCTTCGAGCCGGTCGACTCCATATTCCTTGGCGAGCCGCAGGATGCCGAGGCAGGAGCGGAATCCCTGCTCGGGATGAGGCTTCGCGCGCATGATCGCTTCGAACAGCGCGAGCGTTGCCGAACCGATCTTCTCAGCCTCTCGCATGAGGCGCGCTGGCGTCCACTCGGCATAGCGCCGATGCGCGCTCGGCATATGTTCTGGGATCGTCGTGTGCCGGTTCCGCACAACCGAGAAGGCGTGGCTGGCGACGCGCGTGCCGCGATGGAAAATCTCGACCGTCGTGCTGGTGATGCGCGCCTCGACCACCTCGCGGATGAGCCGCGAAGGCGCCGAGTAATAGTGGCCGGCGATCTCGATGTGGTAGTCGGGGGCGACGCGAGCCCGCTTCCACTCGGCATAGCGATAAGGTTCGGCCGGCAATGGCTTGAGCGCTGGACGCTCGATCGTCTCCAACAACCCGCGCCGGCTCTTTCCGAGCTTGCGCATGATCCTGTCATTGAGATCGGCGACACACTCGCGGATCGCGATGTTGAGCTCATCGAGCGAGAAGAAGCGCCGGTTGCGCAGTCGTGCCAGCACGAATCTCTGAACAATCTGCACCGCCACCTCCGCCTTTGCCTTGTCACGCGGCTTTTTGATCCGCGTCGGCAGGACCGCGAAGCCGTAATGAGTGGCGAGCTCCTGATAGCTACGATTGATGCCAGGCTCGTAGCGCGAAGGCTTGGTGACGCCAGCCTTGAGGTTGTCGCAGACCACGGCCCTCGGCACGCCGCCGATTGCGGCGAGCGTATTGACATGCGCGCTGATCCAGTCGGGGAGCCCCTCGCTCCAGCGCCCTTCCGCGTAGGTGAAGTTGGAGGCGCCGAGCGCGGCAACAAAGATGTGCGCCGGTCGTATGTCGCCGGTCAGCGGATCGATCACCGCAACCGTGTCGCCGGCGAAATCCACGAACAGCTTCTCGCCCGCGGCATGCGTCTGGCGCATCGTCGCCGACACGCTGCGGCGCCACTCACCGTAGAGATCACAGAACCGACTATAGCCGTAGCCGTCCGGATGCTCCGCGCGATACTCCTGCCACAACAGCACCAGCGTCACGCTGCGCCGCTTCAGCTCCTCATGCAGCTTGGCCCAATCGGGCGCCGAGCGCTCCGGTTGCGCCTCGCCTGGGGCCGTGAACAGCCGGCGCTCAAGCTCGCCGTCATCGAATAGCTGCGGCAGAGGCCAGGTGAGGCCGACCACCTCGGCGCGGCGCACAATCTCGCCAGCCGCGGTCTTGCCGACCCCAAGCGCCTCGCTGATCTCCCGGTAGCTCAGTGAAAGCGCGTGCCTCAGCCGAAGCACCTCGCGCACCTTGCGCATCGACAATCTCTCCGCTGGCATCGGTAACCCCCGCTGTTGGTTGCAGGGGTCCCCGATCAGTCGATTCGATTGTCGACGGGAACGCCGTTCACGCCGCTCTCACCCGCTGTCCGCAATCATCGGATTGCTGTCCGCCTTCCGTCGGAATCCCTGTCCGCCTTGCGTCGGATTCCGCAGGCGCGACCCGGAGACGCGGCTCTGCGTGTTCTGCGGCGTGCCGAGCGGCCTCCCGGCATTGGTTCGCGAGCCGCAGATAATCTTCCGCCCTGCTTGTCATGGGGCGTCAGTAACACGCTCGCACGCGCGGAATTTGATGTGCATCAAAATGACGGCTGCAGTCAGCAAAAATTTCAAACTGAGCAGGTGTAGATTACGAAGGGGGGGCGCATGTCGCTGCGGGCGATCTCGACCAAGCTGGCGGCCCAGGGCTTCCTCAACGAAAACGGCCGCCCATTTGCTGCGGCGTCCGTCAGGTCGATGTTGGATTGATTACACCAAGCGCGCGAGCAAGATC
>DATELY010000233.1:0-29818 GCA_035276085.1 Steroidobacteraceae bacterium
CCGCGCTTTCATCCCGAGGGATGAAAGGGTTCCTCTCTGGCCGTAGCCTGTAGCCCGTAGCCCTTTCTTACTAGTTGCTCATCGCGCGGCGCACGACCTCGAAGGGATGAAAGCGCGGTAGCGCCTCTGACCAACCGCTAACCGCCAACCGCTAACCGCATCTTTCATACTAGACCATCGCCCGCTCTTCTCCCTTTGCGCTGACCCTGAGACTGTCGAAGATTCGAAGCGCTCCTAAGCGCCCTTCGAAACGTTTAGAGTGCACGGAAGCACAGCAATCACTTTCATCGAACAACACGCATGCCGCAAACCCTCGACACGACACCCGCCAGCGATGGCTATCGCATGCCCGCCGAGTTCGAACCGCACGCGGGCTGCTGGATGCTCTGGCCCGAGCGCGCTGATAACTGGCGTCTTGGGGCAAAGCCGGCGCAGCAGGCGTTCGCGGCGGTGGCGACGGCCATCGCGACGAGTGAGCCCGTGACCGTCGGTGCATCGGCGCGGCAGTACGAAACGGCGCGCACGATGTTGCCCAGCCTGATCCGCGTCGTGGAGCTGTCGAGCAACGATGCCTGGATGCGCGATGTGGGGCCCACGTTCGTGATCGATGGCAACGGCGGCGTGCGCGGCGTCGACTGGATGTTCAATGCCTGGGGCGGCCTGAATGGCGGCCTGTACTTTCCCTGGGATCAGGACGATCTGGTCGCGCGTAAGGTGTTGGAGATCGAAGGGCGCGAGCGGTATCGCGCGCCGTTGATCATGGAAGGCGGTGCGTTTCACGTGGATGGCCAGGGCACGCTCATCACGACCGAAGAATGTCTGCTCGATCCGAATCGCAATCCGCATCTCGACAAGGGACAGCTCGAGATCCTGTTGCACGAGTACCTGGGAATCTCGACGGTGATCTGGTTGAGCAAAGGTGTGTACCTGGATGAAACCGACGGGCACGTCGATGAGTTGTGCTGTTTCGTGGCGCCTGGCGAGGTGGCATTGACATGGACCGACAACAAGCGCGATCCGCAATATGCCATCTCGCACGATGCATACGACAAGCTGATGCAGGCGCGGGATGCCAAGGGCAGGCGCCTGAAGGTGCACAAGCTGCCTCAGCCGGGTCCGTTGCACATGACGCGCGAGGAGGCCGCCGGGCTCGATGTGATCGAGGGCACGAAGCGCCGTGCGGCGGGAGATCGGCTCGCGGGCTCGTATGCCAACCTCTATATCGGTAACTCCGTCGTCGTCATGCCCTTGCTGGACAAGAAGACCGATGCCAAGGCGGCACGCGTGATCAAGCGTCTGTTCCCGCGCCACAACGTGATCGGTGTGCAGGCCCGTGAGATTCTGCTGGGCGGCGGCAACATTCATTGCATCACTCAGCAGGTGCCAGCGGCCAGAATGGCGAAGGCGCACTCGCGGACGAGGTCACGATGAACAAACCGTCTGCATCCACGCCAGGGAAGGTCAAGTTGCTCAGCGCCGTGCGCAAGCGCAGCGCCGAGCATGACATCGATGCGGTACGTGACAAACTGCTCGCCGCCCAAGTGGAGCTGCATGGTTCCAAGCGCTGTGCGCTCATCGTCGTTCTCACCGGTGTGCCGACGGCCGGCCGCAGTGAGGCGGTCAATGAGTTGCTGGAATGGGTGGATCCAAAGCACGTCTCGGTGCATGCGCTGGATCCGAAAGATCCAGCGGCTCGCGGGCGCACGCGACTGTGGCCGTACTGGATCCGAGTGCCTGCGCGCGGCCGCATCGCCATCTTCTTCGATGGCTGGTACGAGCGGCCGTTGCGCGAAGCGCTCCACAAGCCGAAGAAGGCGCGCGCTCGCGAACCCCGCGAAGCGCAAGTCATTCGCCGCTTCGAAGCGATGCTCGTGCGCAATGGAGTGCGCCTGGTGAAGGCGCACTTCACGATCGATCGCGAGACGCAACGCGAGCGACTGCAGGCACTGGCGAACGATGAGCTCACCGCCGCTCGGGTCACCAAAGAAGATCTCTGGCTCGCGAAGCATCACGAACGCTTCAATCGTGAGTGGCAACGGTGGCATGAGTTGACGGAGCAGTCGTTGGCGCCCTGGCACTTCGTGGCCCAGGGCGGGCACAAGGAGCGTGCAGCGGAGCTCGGACGATTGATGCTGGCAGCGCTGGACGAATCACAGGACGCTGCGGCGGTTGTGCCGCACGAATTCGCCGCTGTCGCCGAAGCGCCGACGTTGCCCCCGGATCCACTGCCCGAGTGCTCGGACGCACACTACGATCGTGACTTGCCGAAGCTGCAGATCGATCTGGCGCTGCTCACGCGCAAGAAGAGGTTTCGCAAGCGCGGCCTCGTGCTCGCATTCGAGGGCATGGATGCCGCGGGCAAGGGTGGCGCCATTCGACGCATCACCCATGCACTGGATGCGCGGCAGTACAGAGTCGTGCCCGTGTCCGCTCCAACGCCTGAGGAACTGCTGCACCCGTATCTATGGCGCTTCTGGCGCGAGACCCCGCGCCGCGGCAGGACCGCGATCTTCGACCGCTCGTGGTACGGACGCGTGCTGGTGGAACGTGTGCGCGGTTTCACGCCCGAATCCGATTGGCAGCGTGCCTACGATGAGATTCGCGAGTTCGAGCTCGAGCTGCACGAGGGCGGCTTCGTCGTCAAAAAGTTCTGGCTTGCGGTGAGTGAAGCCGCGCAGCTGCAACGTTTTCAGGAGCGCGAGTCGGACCCTTTGAAACGTTTCAAGGTCGATCCCGAGGACTGGACCAATCGCAAGCTTTATGCGGACTATCAGGTCGCCGCGGCCGAGATGCTGGCGCGAACTCATGCCGAGCATGCGCCCTGGGTGGTGATTCCGGCGGATGACAAGAAGGCGGCACGGCTCGAGGTGCTGCGCAGCGTCGTGGAGTCGTTGCGGGATGCCATTTAGGCACACATGCCGAGGTCCGCGTCCCCTCCCTTGCGTAGCGTGAGCGAAGCGGGGGAGGGACAGGGTGGGGGCGTTCGGAAATGTCGGTGCGCTCGACCAGAGCCCCCATCCTGTCCTTCCCCCGCTTCGCAAGGGAAGGGACGTACTCACGAGTGATGTCCGAATCACCAACTCGTGCTCAACCCCAACACGAACACCACGTCTGGCGACGCTTCCACTTTGAGGTCCTCGCTCACGCCGAGGTGAATCGCAAGAGCGTCACTGGCTTGAATCCGGCCGCCCACGGTAAGGATCACCGCATCACCAAAGTAGTCGACGTCCGTGTGCTTGATGGGTTTCGTATGTGCCTGTGCTTGCACCACCAACCCGACCTTCGACGTAACGTCGAACTGCACCCCAGCGAAGCCGCTCCAGATCACCGCTTTCTGATCGTCGAACACGCCATCGCCCGTATGCCCCGTCGCGCTGACTTGAGCAAACGTCACCCATCGCGATCCGAGGCGATGTTCAGCAGCTACCGTTGCGCTCAGGTTCCAATCGTCGTCCGGCGCAAGGTAGGCATCATCGGCGCCCGTGGGCGCTTCCAGGTTGAGCCAAGTCACCAGCGAAGACTTGTCTGACTGCACCCACGTCCCGGCCAGCGACACCATCAGATCGCCGATGCCTTCGGTGCTCGTCGTGCGGGTCACGTATGACTGCTGACCCGAGCGGCGATACCACGCCAGCATCTCATCGCGCCGGAACAGCGGACGATCGCCTTCCGAAAAACCGAACACATCGTGAAAGTCGTCGATGAAGCCATCGAGCACACCGGGTCCAGTGTATTGATAAGGCAACTCGACGCGCACGGCCACGCGATTTTCGAATGCGTGCGTGACGGACATGCGCAGCTCGCGCGTTTCGGCATCGAGGATGAAGAGCTCGTTGCCGACCACATCGACGATGGCGGTCGAGGCCCAGTTCAGCGTGGCGGTGACTTGGGTTTGACCGGCGGTGAGCGATGGGAGCGGTGCGGGCAAGCCGACCGACGCGAGAAATGGATTTTGGTTGGAGGTGGGAAGCGGCTCGGCGATGCTGGCAACAGGAAGTAGAAATACAGAAGCGAGCACGCTCAGCCACCGCGCTTTCTTGTTCCCTCCCTTGCGAAGCGGGGGAGGGTTAGGGTGGGGGCAAGCGGCAGCGTCTCTCCGCGCGTGCAAGCGTCCGAGGAGCATCAGAACCAGATCGAGAAGAACAGCTGATAAACATTGGCCCCATAGCTGTACATCGGCTCCGCACCCGGCAAGGAGTCCGGATCGCTGCCCTGGCTCTTGCGCGCGTCGCGGAAGTCTTTGAAGTCGAATTCCATGCGGTCGAGATAGAAGCTCAGCGTGCCCTTCTTGATCCAGTTGTAGTGCAGGTTGGGGAATTCGTACGTAGCGCCGAGGTGCACCGACATGCTGTCGAACGTCGAGAGCTCCTTGTCGCGGCCCATGAAGTTCTGGAAGTCGCGGCGCGGGAACAGGTCTGCGTAGAAGTCGGCGTGATCCTGCGTGTAGTAGCGGAAGCTGGTTTCGAAGGTCCACGGCCCCAACGGATGCGTGTAGCCCACTTCGAACGTGCTGGCGCGAATGCCCCAGTCGTCATCGTAGAAGCGATAACTGCCGTCGACGGCGGCGCGATAAGGCAGGTAGTACTTGCCGCTCAAACTGACGGCGTTGCTGGTATGCGTGTGCGGATAAATTTCGGTCGCAAGTCCCACGGCGCCGGATTCGTCCACATAGCGGAAGAAGCGATACGGATTGTTGAGATAGCCCTCGTCCGTGATCGTCTCGAGATTGAGCGAGAGGATGAAGCGCTTCGTGAGAATCTGCGAGACGCCGACGCGGTACGTCTTGCGATCCACGTCTTCTTTGAAGTTGGGATCGATGCCGTCGGTGATCGTGTCGCGTCGACGCACGGTATCGGACCCTTGCGCGTAGCTCATCGTGATCGTCGTGAGATCGCCGAAGAGATCCTGACTGATCGCGAAGCTGCCCGTCTTGGCCTGATAGTCGTCTTCATCGCTGTTGATGAAGTTGAGGCTGTACGTGGTCTTGCCGCGCAAGTAATCGAAGCCGAGGCTGTACTGCGTGCGCTCTTCCTTGTATTCGCTCGCGCCGCTGACCTTCACGTCGATGGACGCGCTGGTCACGAAGTCCTGATAGTAGTTGGCGGTAACCGAGTACTTCTCGGCCATGGTCTTGCGCACCAGCACCGAGGGGCCGTGAATCGTCACGCCGCCACCCTCATAGCGGTGATATAGCGCATCCGCACGGTCTTCGGGGAGGACGGTTGCCAGCGCGGGTACAGCGGACAGCGTGCCCGTAATCAGCGCCAGCAGCCACACCATCAAAGACCGGGGGCTTGGGACCTGCGACCTGTGGAAGAGACGCGCGCTGCGCCGGCCTTCCGAACCCCAGGCCTCATGGCTCACGCCCCACGCCTTAACTCCTGTCATCACAAACATCCGCAGCCGCCACCCGAGCCGCCCAACGCGCCGCGAGCGCCTTCACGCGCTTCGTAGACGTGATGGATGTAGTTCGTCGACACGGGATTGGGATCGAAGGACATGATCGGATCCGCCAGCGCTTCACGCTCGTAGGGTTTCACCCATGGCTCGATGTTGCCGCAGCCGGCGAGCAGAATGAATGTGGCCGCGAGCGCACTCGTCCTGCGGGCAACAGGCCACGGGTTACGGGCCACGGCCAGAATGGTGCTGAAGGCTGTCTTGCCGTAGCCCGTAGCCCGTAGCCTGTTGCCCATCGTCATCACTCCTTCAGCAATGCTCGAATCTGTTCTTGATACTTCGCTTCATCGCCGGGGCGATAGCCCGGATGCAAGTAACGCACGGTGCCTTTGCGATCGATGAAAATCGAGCTCGGCATGGCCTGCACGTTGTAGAGCTTGCTCACTTCGCTCTTGCTGTCGAGCGCAACCGGAAAGCTCACGGCCACCTTCGACAACAGGCGTTCCGCATCGGCCGGCTTCTCGTCGACATTCACACCCACGAGCGTAAAGCCCAGGCGGCCGTACTTCTGATACATCTGCTCGAGCAATGGCATTTCCTGACGGCACGGTCCGCACCAGCTCGCCCAGAAATTGATCATCACGACCTGGCCACGCAGCTTCGCCAGGGACACCGCATCGCCCGCACGTGTCGGCAGGCTGAAGTCAGGTGCCATCTGCGCGCTTGCACCGGCCAATGAGCTTACGGCGAACACTGCCAGCAGCGCCGCAACGCGCGCAAAGCGATTCATATTCAATCGACGCATGGTCGTATTACCTCGATGGGGAGGGACATACCCATGCGCATCGTCCGTCAGAAGAAGAAGCTCAATCCGAGATGCGCCTCTAAGTTCTGCGACACCTTCTTGTCGCCGAGCAGATCGGTGTCGAAGAGGTGATCGCGGAAATCGACATGTATCGAGAGCCAATCGGTCGGCAACACGCGATAGCCGAAGCCGGCATTCACCGTAAAGCGGTCGTCGTCGGCGAACGACGTCGCACCGATGCCGGCGATCACATAGAACGCTGTGTTGTAGGCACGATTGGGGCCCACGAAGATCTCGCCGGGCAACGCATTCCAACCGACTGACAACGCGTAGTAGCTATATTCGCGCTGGCTTTTCGTCAGCAGCTGTGCGGAGCCGGAGAGCACTTCGTAGCTCGTCTTGCCGGCCTTGCTTTGCCCATAGGTGCCCTCGAGGAAGAAGTCTTCCGTGAGGTGATAGGCCGCGCGTACGCCGTACACGACGTTGCTGCCGAAATCCTCGATGCTGAGGACGCCGACATAGGGACCGATTTCGAAGTCCTCGGTGTCGATCTTCGGCCGATGGATCTCGCGACGCTCCACTTGGGGATTGATGATTGGCTGCGAGTTCGAGCTTTCACTGCTCGACTCGGCAGCCTGAGTTTCGCCGGCAGTCTGCGGGGCAGGTGCCTCGTCGCTACGCCACAGCGCGCAACCCGACAGCGCGCTGAGCGCGAGCGTTACAGAAAGAATGCGAAGCCCAACTTCCATTCGTTCACTTCCTCGTTGTCGTCGCGGCTGGTGAACACGACGTTGTTGCGATACTCGAGGCGCACCATGAAGCGCCGCGTGAGATAACCCTGCAGCCCGCCACCGACGTACCCGATCTGATCGGTCCGGTCCTCGACCTGCACGAGCCTTGCTTTCGGTTCGACACGCAGCACGCCGGTGCCGAGTGTGAAGTAGGGTGACACGCGCCATTCCGGTACGAACAGGTGTAGCAGCCCGAGGCTGCCCAGATAGCCGTTCGATACATCGCCCAGGATGTGCGTGGCGGTCAGCTCGACCGACAGATTGTCGCTGAACGCATAGCCGCCGAAGATCGAGATCTCGCTGGCACCGTCGAAGTCGCCCGCCATGAGGCCGCCTTGCCAGCGCCGGCTCATATAGTTGTTGCGTGCCGGCTCATCGAGCTCGAGCGCTTCGCCTGTCGTTTCCAGCGTCGCGAGCATCTGTGCCCGCGGCACCCAGCCTTCGACGCCCCGCTCGGTACGCACGTAGAACCAATCGGTACGCCGCTTTTCGATCACGATCTTCTGCCCGCGATCGGCGACATGGAAAACAGGGAAGCCGCGACCGGGACCCGTATGCAGCTCGACATACGGATCGGCGATGAGGACTTCGCGGTCCTTTTCTTTGGAGGCGGCTTGTGCCTGCGCGCTCAGCAAAAGTGACTGCAGGAGGAGTAGAGCGAGCAGGAGACGGGGCATCAACTCACTCCGGCACGGCGAACGGATCGTTGTAGTACTGGGCGCCGATGTCGAGCCATTCGGACAACAGGCGCAGCTCGGCCGGGCTCAGCCTACCCGCATGAGAACCGCCGGGAGCGAAGACGCTGAAGAACCGCGATCCCGCTGCGCCTGTCCCGGCATCCATTGACGCGGATACCGTGTCGAACTGCGTACACACCTGCGTGTCAGGATCGCGTGCAAGGCAGACCTCTTCGAGCTGACCCATGCCGTTTAATTCCAGCCGACGATGGCCCACGACCAACTGGCGATAGGCGTTGAATTGATCGGGTTCTTCGTCAGAGGGGCCATCGGTTAGATCGAGTTGTCCTGCAGGCACCTGTGCGACGTTATTCGCGGTCTTAGTGTGGCAGTTGGTGCATTTCATGTCGATGGCATTGCCCATGCCGTCGGTGCCGAAGTCGGGCACCGTGTCGCCGTTGAGATCGACGCGTGTCGTGCTCCACAGTGGATGGATGTGCGTTTCGTAGTGGATGGTGATACGGCAGAGACTTCCGTAGTTGCGTTCGCATGCGCCCGAGGTGGGTGCCGGCGTGCCTTGCAAGGCGGTCGTGCACACATGAAGCGCATTGGGGGCGGGCTGCCCGGTCGGACCATCGGTCGCGCCGGTGCTGTAGCAATAGTCGAACGATGCGGCGGGATTCGTGGCGGCCCACACGTCATCGAACACGACGCTCATCGTCGGCAGACACACACCGCCATCGCACAGGAGGCGGTTGCGCGTCTGCGCCATCGTCTCGCCGGTGAGGGCAATCATGTTCGGATTGGCGCCTGGGAACGCCTGTTCCGCGGCAGCACCCGTGTTCACGGTCTGGAACAGTCCGTTGCGGCCATGCGCGCGCGGCGGATTCGTATTCGGATTGTGGCAACCCGCGCATTCGAGCACTTCACCCGGTGTGACCTGCAACCAGTTCGCATGGCGTGGGCTGGCATTGATGCCGGAGGACACGCGCCGGCCGTTGGCATCGGTGAAGCTGATGGCCAGCGCCACGTTCGCAGGCACCGCGACACGCACCGAACCGTCAGGCTCGATGGGCGCGTAACCGACGATCTCGCGCATGCCCAGTGTGCGGCCCTGCGGCCCGAAGGCAGTGTTGGGAACGTCTTTCAAGTCGCGATCAGGCTGCGACACGGCTTTCTCGATGCGCAGGAAGCGTGCGGGTCGCTGTGCCCATGTCGTTGCTGTCGGATTGCTGGCTGCGGCCAGGCCGCCCGGGGCGCGATCCGCACCATCGACGTCATACACGCTGCGGATGTGCAGGATGCCCAGGTTGTTCGCCACCAGCTGCTGATTCAATGCGGCACCGCCATCGAGAATGACGGGTGGCAACGGCCGCTGAGTGGCGGCGACGACGTCCGTGAACGTGAAGCCCTCCTGGGGAGCGACGATCGGCTGCTGCGTGTCGTTGTTCGTGTCGTAGATGTAAACGCCGTAAAGCGTCGGTGCCTCGATCGGAGCCGCCGCATTCAGGCGATCGGAGGTGCAAGGCACGATGCGCGTGTCTTCCATCAGACGGCACTGCGACCAGCTGACGAGGAAGCGGTTCGTGCCATCGAACAGGGGGAACGCGGAGCGATAGCGCCCGCCGGGTGACGGACCGGTCGATGTGCGTACATCGGTCGGCAGCGCGCGCTCTTGTGCCGGACCCGTCATCGTGGCGTTCGCGAGCGTGGGCTGCGTGTTGTCGACGAACCGCTCCGTGTCGATCACCAGCAGATCGCCACCTTCCTCGGTACCCGTGAACGGACGCGCGATCACCAGCGTGCGGCCATCGGGCATGGGGCGTGGGTTCAAGAACTGGATGACCGAGTTGTCGGTTCCCGTGTCGTGACTGTGCTTGCCGTAGAACAGCTCCAGACCGCGACCATCGGGATTCATGCGGTACAGATTGAATTCGTTGTTGCCCGCTGCGTTGTCCCAGCGGCTGAACACGATCTGGCCGTTCGCGAGGACGGAAGGATCGCGATCGTGGCTCTGATTGAACGAGATCTGGTGCAGTTCCGAGCCATCGGCGCGCATGACGTGCAATACGAACCCAGGCTCGCGGTCATCCTCGTCCTGAGCGGGGAAGGGCGCCTTGCCTTCGTCCGTCAACACGGCGCGTGATTGCCGCTGCCGAGTGGAAGCAAACACAATGCGGCCGTCGGGCAGGTAATGCGGCGCGATGTCGTGGCCTTCCTCGGCAACCGTGTCATCGGCGATCACGCGATGCAGGTTCTTCGCCTCGATGTCGTATTCCCAGATGTTCCAGGTCGGCTGGTCCTCTTCGTCGGCGCCTTCGATGAATTTGGCGCGCATGGCGAAGACCACTTTCTTACCGTCGAACGAGACGTCCACGCCACGCACGTCACCCAGACCTTCGGTGATGCTGCCGGTCAGATTCGTTTCGGGCGCGGAAGACGAGGCACGATCGCGCATGTAGAGATCGGCACCGATCTCGAAGCGCCGCAGTCGCCGCGCGTCGATCTGGTTGGCCATCTGCTGGGTCGGAACCGGACGCTTCACGTAGAACACGGGAAAGTCGAGCACGACGGGATCGGAGCTCTGGCCTCCCCCGATGGCCACTTTGTCGCCGCCACCACCGCCGCCGCACGCGCTCAGCAACACAGCACATAGCGCAAGCAGCACGCCCGAATGCTTCGGTGCGCGCGCTCTGCCGGCTTCAGTGCCTGCCTGATGACTCATTGCGTAGTACTCCGGAATGCTCGTGCCTGATTTCGCCACGTCGCTCAGGTGAGCTGCGGCGCGAACGAACGGGCGCGCCATCATCGACGCGACATATTCAGTGATCTGTTAACCCACTCACAGAAGCAACGCGCCGAATTCGTTGCTGTAGAGACCATTCGTCGGCGCAACGTCCCCGGCGCGCCTGCAACGTGATGTGGCTCACAAGTCTTCGGATCGAACGAAACACATGATCCGCACCCATTGCGGCGTCGAGCCTACTCACGCGCGCGCGAGGGCAAACACTGTCTCTGTGGCGCGACGTAGGGGCGGTGAGACAGTACCGGGCGGCAGATGCGACTGCCTATAGTCCTTTCACGCTGTAGGGATAGAGCTCTCCATCGCGTAGCAGGCCTGTTCTCAGCGCCCGCTGCTCACGAGTAAAGGCCAACACTTCGGACTGGACATGACCGACATAAAGCAACTCGAGCGCCCCAGCGGGCGTGTTTCCAAGCGTCGCGCCAGCGCTGCATGCGCTGCCGTGATGGGGACTGTGTTCGGCCTGTGTAATTCGCCGGTTTGGGCGGGTGCGCGCGAGCAGGCAAAGGTCATTCACGATCGCCTGGTCGGCACGCCGGCTTCCGACGCGACTTTGACCCAGATGGAAACGGACATCATGGCGGGCCGCCTCGTCGACGCGGCCATGTACGCGATCAATCCTGCGAATGCGGACGCGGCGCCGTTCTACAACGTGGTGCTCAAGAACTTCGCGACGCCCTGGACGAGTCGCGATCAGTCGGTGTTCGCGCCACTCAACGACTACACCGCTACCGTGATCGGTGTCGTTCGCGACGATGAAGATTTTCGGCACATCCTTTACGACGACGTGATCTACGTTCCGCAAGCGGGCTACTCGACAACGAGCAACGCACCGTACGAGGCACTCGAGAGCAGCAACGCCGATCTCTCGAATTCGAATGTGTTGCGGCGGTCTGCGCAGTCGGCCGTGAACGGTCTGCCATCCACTGCGACTGCGGGTGTCATCACTTCGCGCGCAGCGTCAGAGGCGTTCTTTATCGACGGTACCAATCGAGCGATGTTCCGGTTCACGCTCGTGAATCATCTCTGCCGCGACATGGAGCAGGTGCACGACACCTCGCGCGCGCCGGATCGGATTCGCCAGGACGTGACTCGCAGCCCCGGCGGCGACAGCCGCATCTTTCTGAACAACTGCGTGGGTTGCCACAGTGGCATGGATCCCATGGCTCAGGCGTTCGCGTATTACGACTTCGACGAAACAGTGAGCCGGCTGGTCTACACGCCAGGTCAGGTTCAACCGAAGTACCTGATCAACAGCGACAACTTCAAGTTCGGCTTTGTGACGCCCAACGACAGCTGGGAGAACCGTTGGCGGCAGGGACCCAACGGTGGCTCGCTCAGTCAGGGTTTGGGATGGGATGCAGCGCTGCCTGGCAGCGGACAGGGTGCAAAGTCGCTGGGTCAAGAACTGGCCAACAGCAGGGCATTCGCAGAATGCCAGGTTGAGAAGGTGTTCAGGCACGTTTGCTTCCGCGGCCCCACGAGCACCGAGCGTGCCAACGTGACGAACGTGTTCACCAGCGGCGGCTACAAGTTGAAGCAGGTGTTCGCGGAAGCGGCCGTCGCTTGCCGTGGACCTTAAGGAGTCAATGAGCATGAAGCGCTTCTTCGATCTACACGCTCTGCGACTCGCTGCACTTGCAGGCTTGAGCGTTCTGCTACTCGCGGCCTGTGGCGGCGGAGCAGAAACTTCCGAAAACCCTGTCACTGACGCTCCGACAGGGGGCTCCTCTTACAACGGACCGCCGCCTGCGACGGGCGACATTCAGGCATTCAAGGTCAGTCTTTGGGAAAACGTTCGGGGGCAGAATCGCTGCGGCAACTGCCACTTCGCTGGCGGGCAGGCGCCTAACTTCGCGCGTTCGGACGACGTGAATCTTGCATACCAAGCGGCGCAATCGGTCGTGAATCTGTCCGATCCTTCGCAGTCACGTCTGGTAACCAAGGTAGGCGGTGGACACAACTGTTGGCTTGCTGACAACGGCGCTTGCGCCGACATCATGACCGGTTGGATTCAGAATTGGGCTGCATTCAGCAACTCGGGCGGCGGCCGCACAATCGCGTTGCAGGCCCCGACTGCGAAGGACCCAGGTGAAAGCAAGCTGTTCCCCCCGACACCTCCGTCGGGCTATGCAGCGGTCCATACGATTCTGGAGACCCATTGCGCTGGTTGTCATACGCCAACTTCACCCACGCAGCAGCAACCCTACTTTGCGGTCGCCGACCCTCAGACTTCATACGACGCCGCGAAGAGCAAGATGAATCTGAACTCACCAGCGCAGTCGCGCTTCGTGCTCAGGCTCGGCGCGGAGTTCCACAACTGCTGGACGAGCAACTGCTCGAACGACGCGAACGCGATGCTGGCGGCGATTCAGGCCATGGCGGACGACATCGATCCGACCGCGGTGGACACGACGTTGGCTTTGAGTAAAGCACTGACATTGTTCGATGGCACCGTGGCCGCTGGTGGTAATCGTTTCGATGCGAACGTCATCGCTTTGTACGAGTTCAAGACGATGTCCGGTTCTGTCGCGTTCGATACTAGCGGCGTCGATCCAGCGATCGATCTGAACCTCACGGCCGGTGTGACATGGGTTGGCGGCTGGGGCATCAACATACCCAAGGGTTCCAAGGCACAGGGTCTCACCGCCGCGAGCCGCAAGCTGCAATCGCGCATCGGCCTGACCGGCGAGTACTCCATTGAGGCTTGGGTGATACCGGGCAATGTCACGCAGGAAGACGCGAGCATCATCAGTTACTCGGGCGCCATGAACAGCCGCAATTTCGCGCTCGGCCAGACGCTGTACAACTATGACTTCTTCGCGCGCAGCTCCGCGACGGGCGCTGCAGGCACGCCAGCGCTGTCGACAGCCGATGCAGACGAGGATCTGCAGGCGGCGCTGCAGCATGTGGTGGTCACGTTCAGTCCCGTGAACGGTCGACGTATCTACGTGAACGGTCAGTTCACGGGTGACGTCGACACCGCGGGCGGCGGCAGCGTCGGTTCTTGGGACGACAGCTTCGCGCTCGTGCTGGGTAACGACGCTGCGAACAATCGTCCATGGACCGGCGTCGTGCGCATGCTCGCGATTCACGATCGCGTGCTGACACCCGAGCAGATCACGCAGAACTTCGAGGTCGGCGTCGGCCAGAAATACTTCCTGCTGTTCGGGGTGAGCCACCTCGTGGACGTGTCGCAGGCCTATGTCCTCTTCGAGGTTTCGCAGTACGACACGTACAGCTATCTGTTCACGAATCCGCGCTTCATCAGTCTGGATCCGAACGCACGTCCGGGCACCATCGCCGTGCGCGGCATGCGCATCGGTATCAACGGTACGGAACCGGTCGTGGGTCAGGCGTACAAGACGCTCGACAAGACCATCGCCGATTCCGGGTACACGCCGGCGGCAGGGTTCCCGCTGTCAACCGTCGGGACCATCATTGGCCTGGGCGGCCTCGAGACACGCCCGGATACCGATGAGTTCTTCCTATGCTTCGACCAGATTGGTACTCGTTCGAAGGTGTGCTCGGCTGAAGTGCCGGCAGTGACGGTTATTCCTCCGGAGCCAGGGCCGACGTCGCGGATCGGCGTGCGTACATTCGACGAAGTGAGCGCGACGCTGGCGAAGATCACCGGCGTGAGCCCGACCACACCTGCGGTGAAGCAGCTGTTCGATTCGGTGCGGCAATCGCTGCCGGCGACCGGGGACATCGAAGCCTTCCTCGCTTCGCATCAGACTGCTGTGGCGCAATTGGCAATGCAGTACTGCAATGTGCTCGCGAGCGACTCGACAGCGCGCGCTGCGTACTTCACAGGATTCGACTTCAACGGCTCAGTGGCCGCTGGATCCGCGGCCGCGCTCATCAACCCGACACTGGATCATGTGCTCGGCACGGGGACCAGCTTGAGCTCGCAGCCCTTGCGTTCAGAGATCCAGGGCAAGTTGGAGAGCCTTGTGGGCGAGATGTGTTCGCCGTCATGTTCCGGCGCCACGCGGAACGTCCAGGTAGCCACCGCCGTATGCGCCGCCGCCGCAGGCAGCGCGATCACGATGATCAAATAACAGGACCTGTGCCATGCTGATTATCAAGTCTCGTCGTCGACAAAAAATTGGCCTGAACGAGCCGCTGAAGCATGTGGCGCACAAGCGTCCGGTAACGCGGCGGGATTTCCTCGCACAGGGTTTCATCACGGGTGCAGCGACCATCGTTGCGCCGACCGCGCTGGGGATGCTGATGAACCCGCGTGCAGCGGCGGCACTAACGGCGGAGTTGCCGGATATCGCCCTGGACATTTGCGAAATTACAAACGGCGCGGGAAAGATTCCCTTCATCTGCTTTGATCTGGCGGGTGGCGCCAACATCGCAGGCTCGAATGTGCTGGTGGGCAAAACAGGCGGTCAGCTCGACTTCCTCACCACTCAGGGCTACTCGAAGCTCGGACTGCCCGGCAACATGTTGCCGAACAATGCCACCACTAATTTCGTGAACACCGAGCTGGGGCTCGCGTTTCATAGCGACAGCGCATTCCTGCGCGGCATTCTCGAGAGGACTACGCCGGCCACCCGCGCAAATGTCAACGGCGTCGTGATCCCGGCTCGTTCGGAAAACGACACGGGCAACAATCCGCACAATCCCATGTATGGCATTGCCAAGGCGGGCGCGAAGGGCAGTCTGCTGACGTTGATCGGTTCGCAGAATTCGGACAGCGGCGGCAACTCGATGGCTCCGGCTATGATGGTTGCCGAAGCACCGGAGAATCGTCCGACGAAGATCGATCGGGCGGCCGATGCTGCGGGTTTGGCGCCCAGCGGCGGGCCTCAGATCCTCTCAAACCCTGATACCGTAAAAGTCATGGAAGCCATGGCGCGAATCAGCCAGGCGAAATTGGGAGTGCGCCCCACCGTCAACGATCCGCTTCCAGCCCAGCAGCCTGTGACCACAGGCCTCAGCAATGATGAAGACGTGAAGGAGCGCGTGCGCTGTGCTTACGTCAAGACGGCCGACACGACGGAGAAGTTTGCTGATCCTGCGACTCTGAATCCGCGTGCAGACACGTCGATCCGTGGTGGCATCTTCACTGCGGCCGAGTTCGACGGCGATCGCGAGTTCGAGAAGACAGCCTCTGTCATGAAGCTCGTCATCCCGGGTTACGCCGGTGCGGGCACGATCAGCATGGGCGGCTATGACTACCATACCGGCGATCGCTCCACGGGCGAGTTGCGAGATCTCCGTGCGGGGCGGTGCATTGGAGCCGTGCTGGAGTACGCCAGAATCCAGGGCAAGCCAGTCATGGTCTACGTCTTCAGCGACGGGTCGTTGTCATCGAATGGCCGCGTGGACAGTTCTGTAGACGGTCGCGGCAAGGGTGAGTGGACAGGCGACAATCAGCAGACGGCGGCTGCTTTCATTCTGGTCTACAACCCGGCCGGTCGTCCGGCGCTGATGCAGGCCGGTCGCAATCAGCTCGGTGCGTTCAGCGCGGAGGGCGACGTCGTCACTTCCAGCAGTCCCGGAGCCAACAACGTGAATCTGCTGGTGCAAATGGTGTTGTTGAACTACATGGCCTTGCACAATGAGGCAGGCCAGTTCACTGCCAAATTTGGCACGGCGCTCGGAACGGGCACTGGCCTTGATCAGTGGATTGGTTTTGCGCCCATCGCCTGAGTTGAGGCAATGAGCGTCACCTCCCCGCCGCGTACCCCACCTCAACAAACACCGACCTATCCCTCCCCGGAAAGTACCTGTAATTCCCGAACGCAAAATCCGCCCGGTCCGCGTACTCCTCATCCAACACATTGTTCAACCGTACTGTGACGTGCCAGTCGGGCAGGAAGCGCCACGCTGCGCGCAGGTTGAGCAGATCGTGCCCTGGGTAGTCGTGCGCGTTCGACGCATCGACGTAATAGCGGCCGACTGAGACCCATTCCAACTGTGCGTGCGCATTCGGCAGGAACTGCCAGTCGATGTGCGCGGTGTTCACGTGCTTTGGTGCCGTGTCGATCAGGCGGCCGGAGACGATGGTTTCGCCACCTTCGACTGCACGGTTGAAGTCATAGGTGTGTTTGGCGTAGGTGCCCGCAAGGCTGAAGGAAAGGCTGGGTAAGGCGCGCCAGGTAGCTTCGTATTCGATGCCCTTGTGCCGCGTGCGACCGTCGCTCACGTTGAACGCGTTGGCATCGCGGAAGATGACGTTCTCCTTGCGCATGACAAATGCGCTGACTGCATAGCTCAGATCGGCAGCCGTCGAGCGCAAACCGATTTCGGCGCTATCCAGGTGCTCGGCGTCGAGATCGGCGACCGTCTGCTGGCGCTGCAGTCGATACAGCTCGCTCGTGTCGGGTGCGCGATAGCCGCGCGTGGCCGAGGCATAGATCGCGTGATGGTCGCCGAGCAGATAGGTGAGGCCGAGCTGGGGTGTCACGTAATCGAAGGTGTCGTCGCGGTCGGCGGGACGATTGAACAAGCAGCCACCAAAGGCGCAGGGTGTGCCGTCCTCAGTCGTGTTGCCGGTGAGCATGCGATTGTCGTAGTCGTACTCGACACGCTCCGCTCGCAGGGCGGCCGTGGCGCGCCAACGCGCGGCGAGCGTCTTTTCCCCGTGCACATAGGCGGCCGCGACCGTGCTCGTGGTTTCGTAGTCGTAGTGCTTGCCGGCGGGACGAATCTCGATGGCCGCGGGTGCGGCACCCGTGGCGGGCGCCGCCTGATCTTCGATGAGGAAACTGTCCGCGCGTTCGAGATCAATCCCGGCTACAACACTGAGATCGGCGTCATTCACGAGCGTGAAGGACGTGAGCAGACCGAAGGAATCCTGCCCGTTCTTCTCCAGCGGTTTGCCGATCAGGAAATGCTGGAGGAAGTCCATGCGCGAGGTGCGCGCATACGGGCGTAGTTGCAGCTCCCAATTTGCGCCTATGGGTCGTGAGTACAGCGCCGTGAGTCGCGCGGCATGCGCGTCGCGATACGCTTCCGGGTTGTCGTTCGAGCGGGCAATGTCCTCATCTTTGTACGCATCCTTGCCCTGGATGAAGCCGGCGGTCTCCTGATCGAGCCGCGTGGCGGCAAGCATCACATCGAGCGAACCGCCGGCGAGCTCGCGCGCATAGCTGAGATGGACTTTCTGTTCGTTCAGTCCGGAGTGATCGCGCCAACCTCCATCCTTGGTCGCCAGGCCATTGAAGCCGACAGCGCCGTCGGGACTCAAGTGACTCAACGCGAGCTTGGCTCGGTAGTAGTCGTCGGCGCCGATCTCCAGCGCCGTGGCATAGCGCGGTAAATCCTGTGGTCGCGGGCTGATGAGGTTGATGGCGCCATGCATCGCACTCGATCCGTATACGGCACCGGCGGGTCCGCGCAGCACTTCGATCCGCTGCGCCTGCTCGATGTCCACTTCGAACAGTTCATTGACGTTGCAGAAGCCCACCGGACGAATGGGAATGCCATCCTCCAGAAAGAGAAACGCCCCACAGGAGCCCGGCCCTGTGAGCACGGGCGAGCGCAGCGCCGTCAGACTCTCCTGACCGCTGTTACGCTGAATCATCGCGCCCGGGGCGAGATTGACGATCTCGCTCTGATGCGTTGAGCCGACGAGCGCGATCTCGTCTGCACCGATCTGCGTGATGCTGCCCGCGTAGGTACGCAACGGTTGCGCAACGCGCGTGGCCGTGACGATCACCTCTTCGGCTGAAACACCCGTGTTTTGCGCCTGGGCAGGGGCGGCAAGGACTGCGAGCATGCCGGCCCAAAGCGAGCAAAGACGCGGTGATGGCATATCTGCGGTGGGCGATGAGTGTGGGGGCCCGGATTGTCACGGCGGCGGACTGATGCACGCAAGTGTGTGGCTGTTAACATCGCGCCTAATATGTCTTGCGCCTGCTCATGAACTACTCGCTGCCGCGCTTCATTCTGTTGGGGGCATTCGTTACGTGGCTGATGTGCGCGCAGGCGCTGGCACAGGCGCCTGGAGAGTCACATCGTCCGCGCGTCGGTCTCGTGCTGAGTGGCGGTGGAGCGCGCGGCGTCGCGCACGTCGGCGTGCTGAAAGTGCTCGAAGACATGCATGTGCCCGTGGATGCCATCGCTGGCACCAGCATGGGTGCGGTGGTCGGCGGGCTGTATGCCTCCGGCATGCGCGCGGAAGAAATCGAGCGGCTGGTCGACTCGGTCAACTGGCAGGACGCGTTTCAGGATCGACCGCAGCGCGCGGAGCTCGGATTTCGCCGCAAGCAGGACGATCGCAACTTCCTGGTGCGGTATTCGCTGGGCCTGCAGAAGGGCCGCTTCACGCTGCCGAAGGGTCTGGTGCAAGGGCAGAAGCTGCACCAGCTGCTGCGCAGGGCGACGTTGCAGGTCGCCGACGTCCAGGACTTCGACCAGCTGCCCATTCCGTTTCGCGCGTTGGCGACGGATCTGGAAACAGGCGAAGCCGTCGTCATGAGCTCGGGCGATCTGGTCACGGCCATGCGCGCGAGCATGTCTGCGCCCGGTGTGTTCTCGCCCGTGGAGCGCGACGGACGCCTGCTCGTCGATGGTGGCCTGGTGCACAACCTGCCGGTCGACATCGCGCGTGAGATGAACGTCGATGTGCTGATCGTCGTGGATGTCAGCTTCCCGCTCTACAGCCGCAAGGAGCTCGATTCACCGCTGGAGATCACCAATCAGGCATTTGCGATCCTCGTGCGCCAGCGCACGCTGGAACAGCTACAGCGCTTACAGCCGAACGACGTTGTGATCACACCCGCGTTGGGTCGCTATTCATCGGCCGACTTCTCGCGCGTGTCGCAGTCGCTGCGCGCGGGTGTGGGGGCTGCGCGCGAAGCGCAAGCGAAGCTGGCAGCGCTCGCGTTGAGCGAGACGGACTACCTCGCCTGGCAACATCGTCGCGAGCCGCAAAGCAACGTGGATGGAGTGGTCCAGTTCGTCCGCACGGACGAGGCGTCGGAGCGCTATGAACCGTTGGTCGAGGCAGCGATGAACAACGTCGTCGGCAAGCCGCTCAACAAAGATCGGATCGGTCGCCGGCTGGAGGATCTGTATGCGCTCGATCGCTTCGAGACCATCGACTACTCGATCGTGGAAGAGCAGGACCGGCAAGGTCTCGAGTTTCACCTCAAGCGGAAGAGCTGGGGTCCCAACTACGTGCGCATGGGCCTCAACCTCGAAGACGATTTCGAGGGCAACAGCCGTTACAACGCGGCCTTGCGCTTCATCGCGACCGAGCTCAACGCGCGCGGCGGTGAGTGGCTGACGGATGTGCAGATCGGCGACAACCCGCGTGTCTTCACCGAGTTCTATCAGCCACTCACCTGGAATCAGCGCTACTTCATCGCGCCCCAGATCGAATGGGAGACCCGCAGCCTGTATCAGCTCGACGACAACGACGATCGCATCGCGCAGTACCGCGTGCGCACGCTCGATGGCGGCCTCGACATCGGCCGCGAATTCCACAATTGGGGCGAGCTGCGGGTGGGCTTGCGCCGTGGAGAGGGGCGCTCGCGGGTGCTCGTCGGGGATCCGACGTTGCCGACGGGCCAGTTCAATCGCGGCGGCTATTTCACCCGCTTTTCGTACGACAAGCTGGACAGCATCTTCTTTCCGCGCCACGGCCAGCAGTTCGAGCTCGAGTGGCGCGCCGAGCGCAACAACATGGGGGCCGATGCTCATGTCGATACCGTCGAGACGAGCTGGCTCGTTGCGCGCTCGTTCGATCGACACACGCTGATTTTCTGGACGGACATCGGCACGACCGTCGATGACGTCGCCAGACCGCAGGACCTTTTCACCTTGGGGGGATTCTTCAATCTCTCCGGGCTGGCCTCGAACACGCTCTCCGGTCCGCACTACGGCATCGGTCGACTGATCTACTACCGCCAGATCGGCAGACGCGGGACAGGCGTGCTCGACTTTCCGACGTACGCGGGAATTTCGCTCGAAGCCGGCAATGTGTGGCAGAACCGCAGTGAGGCGAGCTTTGGGGATTTGCGCACCGACGGCAGTCTGTTCCTCGGCGTCGATACCTTTCTCGGGCCGGTCTACCTGGGTGCCGGTCTCGACGAAGGGGGCAATCACGCGTTCTATTTGTTCTTGGGGAGGACGTTCTGAACAGGCTGGCTGGTCGGCTGGCTAGCTGGTTGGCTGGCCAGACGCCTTTCTGGCCAGCTAGCCAGCCGACCAGCTCGCCGCTTCAAATCACCTCTTATCCACCACCTCATACTCCAGCGTCGGCTGATCCCCCGGGCGGAAGTAGATGTAGCGCCCGCTCATTTCCTGCAGCGCTCGATCGCGCTCCTCGCGCGTTCCGAACCAGTGTTCGTGAGTCCAATCATTCCCGACCAGATTGCGGAACGGGTCGGAAGATTTCAGCCTGACACGGATCCCATAGGGACGCTGGTCGGGAAGAGGGCGGGCCAGATTGTGGGAGTGGACAATGCTCATGCGGAGTTCCAGGATCGAAAGGCGGGCCATTCTAGGCAACTGCAACGGTGCTGGCACGAGACGGCTCACGGAAACCAGCGTCTGGCGGCTCGGTGATCTGTCGCCAAACTCTGGTGAGGCGCTTTTCTCCAGGTGCATCCATTGCGCAATTCCCGCGGTGTCGATGAGATTCAAAAAAGGGCGCGAACCTTTTCGCAGTTGGTCGGATCTCACCCTCCATTCGCGACATTGCGACTGAACCGAACCTCAACCCTCGCTGCAGAACAACACGGGAGATTGCGCATGATCGTTCACAGTGCCTCGGAGCTAGCGGGTGACGTTCTCAACAACCGGATACTCCGCGCAGTGGGGACTGAGACGACGGTGTTGAGCATGCACGCGCCGCGTGTGGATCTCACGCTCGACGACGGCCGCGCCTTTCTGGTGGCGGTGTGGAGCGGACGGCTCGAGGTTCAACTGGGCACGCGCACGGTCAGCGTGGATGAGGATTGCTGGTTATCCACAGGCGACAGCATGGGCGTGAAGCTGCGCGCCACCGCGGACACGCATCTGACACTCGTGTTCTTCGAGCGTGGCTGGGCCGAGACCGTGCTCCGCGGGCTCGTTACCCCCGAGGACTACCTGGTCGATCGCGGCGAAGACTCGCTGACGTTGCCGTTCGTGCCGCATTTGTTTGCGCATGACCGCAGTGTGACCACCGTGTTGCAGTTCATCCGTCGCCATTGTGAGTCAGGGGTGAAAGAAGCGTCGTGGTACGAAGAGCAGCTCGGCTTCCTGCTCGAGCGCATGCTGCTCAGCCACCGGCAGTTGATTGCTCGCTTGCGGGCGATTCCCGCACGACGGGTGGCAACGCGCCGCGAGATCCTGCGCCGCATCCTGCTCGCGACCGACTTCATTCACGCTTCCTACTCTCAGCCGCTGTCGTTACGCGACATCGCGGGTGCGGCGTGCTTGTCCCGTCATCACTTCCTGCGGCTGTTCAAATGCATCCACAACGTCACGCCGCACGAATACCTGCAACGGAAGCGGGCCATTGCCGCCGTCCGACTGCTGCGTCAGAACTCTTGCGGCGTCGAAGAGGTGGTGCGGATGGTGGGGTTCGACTCACGCTCGACCTTGTTCCGGGCGCTGCGCCGTTTCCACGGAGTGACCCCGCGCGAGTGTCGCCGTAATCCCGAGTTGCCGGCCGCGCGTCCCGCGTTCAGCGGCGCGGCGCAACTGGTCGCGGTCAGTTCCGGGGCCGGTTGACGGGCTGACCTATTTCCCCTGCAGCTGCGGCAACGCCGTGTCCAAGGCGCGTTTCACGTCGGCTTCCGTGTAGGGCTTGATCAGGATGCCGACCGGGCGGGCCTTCTCCGCCCGTGCGGTCACCGAGGATTCCGATGCGCCGCTCATCAGCAGGGCCGGAACTCCGTGCTGCTCACGCAGCTTGTAGGCCGCCTCGATGCCGTCGCCGCGACCGGCAAGCCCCAGATCGATGAAGGCCAGATCGCACGGATGCTTGGCCGCGAGCTCGAGCGCGGAATCCACCGTATCCGCGGTGCCCGTCACCGTGTGACCGAAGTCCATCAGGACATCGCTCAAGAACATGCTGACCAGGACCTCGTCTTCCACGATCAGGATGCGCAGGCCGCCTTCCGCAGTCGAGGGAGTGGACATGGACGCTCGTTCTCCTAAGGCGATGTGGGTTGAAGTAGGACAGCGGCAATCGTGTACACGGTGTACGTCGGTAGTCCATCGACACTTGTCCTGAACACCGCTTAATCTGCGACCGTCGAGCGCAGTTCCCGCGCGCCAGACAGACTTGTTCGTCTGTCAGCCTACCCCATCTCTGAGCAGCGTCGAAGTTTGAGCCTGTCGAAAACTGAGCCCTGTCGAAAACCCGGAGCTCCCTATGTTCTCCTCCCGCAAGAAAGCCGTGATGCCCGATCCCACTGCCGCGCTTCCCGGCCGCGCCAAGTCCATGGACGTTCCCGAACGCCACTTCGTGAATGGCAATCCGCTCAAGCCACCCTTCCCAGCCGGCATGCGCACCGCCCTGTTTGGGCTCGGTTGCTTCTGGGGCGCCGAAAAGAAGTTCTGGCAGTTGCCGGGCGTGTACACCACCGCGGTCGGATACGCCGGGGGATATACGCCAAACCCCAGCTACGAAGAGGTGTGCAGCGGCATGACCGGTCACAACGAAGTGGTCCTGGTCGTGTACGACCCGACGAAGACATCGTATGAGCGCTTGCTTCAAACCTTCTGGGAGTCGCACGACCCGACACAAGGCATGCGCCAGGGGAACGATGTTGGAACTCAGTATCGCTCGGGTATCTACGTGTACGACGCTGAACAGCGTGCCGCGGCGGAACAGAGTCGCAAAGCGTATGAGGGTTCTTTGAAGCGCGCGGGGTTTGGTGGGATCACGACTGAGGTTGTTGATGCGCCGGAGTTTTACTATGCGGAGGATTATCACCAGCAGTACTTAGCCAAAAATCCAAACGGCTATTGCGGCCTTGGCGGCTGTGGGGTCTCTTTCAATCCTTGATGGGTAACGGTGGCAACGGTCGGTAACGGTTGCCTGCGAACGATTGTGGAGGTGAGGTTGGCGTCTATTGGAACTCGACTGAGATGGAAACTTATAAGGACTGCTGAGTGATTCGAAAACTTCCGACCGTGCGTGTTTTCGCACCTGAGCAATGGAGGCAGGTCGACTCGTTCTCCCAGCTCTATTCAGGAACTTACTGATACGCGAGCCAAAGCGATGAGCCTCGCAACGGTCAAGGAATCATCGGAATCCGGAATCTGACGGGGCGACTTTACCGTCGGAAATAGCCGAGCGGCTATTTTTAAGCACTCCCGCAGGCGACCAAGCCATAAAATAGTAGGTCAGCTATTTTTTACTTGCTTTCACTGAGACATGATAGAAAATAGCAGTACGGCTATTTTCTGGGGTCTCTCGTGTCGGCCAATAACGTACCCATCCGCGATGCCAAGCAGCTTGGCGCGTTCGTGAGAGCCGTGCGCAAAGCCCAACACCTTCGCCAGGACGAAGTGGGTCGGTTTTCGCACAGCTTCATCGGCGACCTCGAGGGCGGCAAACCCACCGCTCAGTTGGGCAAAGTGATCGAGGTGTTGTCCGAGCTCGGCGTGAAACTCCGGTTGGAATTGCCGGCCGGGATGGATCTCAAGCAGTTTGAGCGATACATCCGCGACTCGTCGATGGCATCGAGCAGTTCCAAGGATGAATCTCGATGAGCGGCGCCATGCGCGAACTTGTGGCGACCATCAATGGACGGCCGGTCGGTCGTCTCCTTGAACAGGCGAACCTCTGGTCCTTCGAGTATGCCGGTGAGTGGATCGGGAGCGGATTTGATCTCTCACCGCACTTGCGGCGTGCGGCAGGCCGTATTGACGACGGTGCCTCGGAGCGTCCGGTGCAATGGTTTTTCGACAACCTCTTGCCCGAAGAGCAGGCACGTGAGTTGCTCGCGAAGGATGCGAAGCTTCCCAGTGCCGATGCGTTCGCGCTGCTGGCCTACTACGGTCGTGAGTCCGCTGGTGCGATCACGTTGCGTGCGCCCGGTGAGGCCGTCGGTCCTTCCGGGTTGGAGCCTCTCACCGATGCCGATTTAAGTGAGCGCATCGCGAAGCTTCCGAAGCAGAGTCTTGCAGCTGGCGCGCCGAAGAAGATGAGCAATGCCGGAGCCCAGCACAAGTTGTCGGTGTGCTTGCGTGAGGGTGAGCTCTATCTTCCTATCGGTGAGACGCCCTCAACGCACTTGCTCAAACCCGATCACGTGGATCGTGATGAATATCCGAACTCGGTGGCGAACGAATATTTCGTGATGCGCCTGGCGGCACAAATGGGTCTGCCGGTGCCGCCTGTGCACATTCGCTTCGTGCCTCAGGCCGTGTATCTCATCGACCGTTTCGATCGAGAGATGTCCGGCAATGAAGTGACGCGGCTTCACATCATTGACGCGTGTCAGCTGCTCAACATCGATCGCACCTTCAAGTATCAGCAGGCGACCGCCGCGACTTTGGTGAGAATCATCGACTACTGCACGAATCGCGCTCGCGCGCGTCAGGATCTCGCAGCCTGGGTGCTCTTCAATGTACTCACCGGCAATGGGGATGCGCACCTGAAGAATTTATCCTTTCACGTGGATACGACGGGTGTGCAGCTTGCGCCGTTCTACGATCTGGTTTCGACCGAATGCTATCGCGCCGCCATAGGCAACGAACCACGCTGGCCACATCGAGACCTGAACACGCGCATCGGGCAAGCGCAGACCTTCGATCAAATCTCGCTCGAGCACTTCCTCACATTTGCGGATGCGCTGGGAGTGACGCGCACGGCGGCCAATCGCCTGGTGAAGCAATTCACTGGCGGGATTGAGGCGGCCGCGAAGCAACTCTATGAGGAGTTCGAGACGCTTGCCGTGCCGGCGAATGCGCGCGCCGGTCAATTGCACGTGCTCCGTGGGATCTGCAGCATCGTGATTCGCGAAATGGTGGCAAAGCTCTCGGGGTGATCATTTGGATCACGGCAACGTCTACTGAAAATCGACCGAGCCGGAGCCTGCGCTGCTGTATCTAACTGTTTTCCGTGAGAAGTCCAACGAAGAGGGCTCCACGCCGTGTGAGTCACTGCGTCGCGAACAGCGGTTTTTCGCGCAGCTTGAACTCGGCATCCAGCGCCTGGGCCCATCTTGCGTCCTGGCCGTAGATGTCGTGCCGGAAGTTGGTACGACCTTGCGGATCGACCCACGCGGTCCAGTACGTCAAGAGCACTGGCATCTTCTTCGCCAGGGTCACGTTCGTCGTCTCACCGCTCTCCAGCGCGTGCGCAATGGATTGTTGATTCCAGCGCTGCGCATCGTTGAGCACGAGCTCCGTCAGCTCCAGCACACGTTCCACGCGAACGCAGCCGGAGCTGAAGCTGCGCTCGGCACGATCGAAGAGTGCCTGCGATGGTGTGTCGTGCAGGTAGACGGCATATGGATTCGGGAACATGAGCTTGACGCGACCCAATGCGTTCTTCGGTCCTGGATCCTGTCGGATCGTGTAGGGGATGTTGCCTCCCTTGAATCGTGACCAGTCGATCGATTCCGGTTGCAGCTCTTGACCGTTCGCATCGAGGACCTTCAACCCTTTGCGTGTGATCGAACCTGGATCGCGTCGCGCGGCAGGCAGGATGTCGTTGGCGAGAATCCCCGGCGGAACGGTCCAGGTGGGATTCAACACGAGGTAGCCGATCTCGGAACGAAAGATCGGTGTGCGTCGATACGGCTTGCCCACCTGCACACGGGCATGCCACACGATCTTGCTGCCACGGACGAAATAGACAGTGAAGCCGGCGATGTTCACGACGACGAACTCATCGGGAAGATCGTGCAGCAACACCCGACCACGATCGAGATTGACGCGCACTTGCCGGATGCGATCCGCGGCCGAGACATTGAGCTCCGCGATCGAGCCGGGGCCCAGTACGCCGTCGCTTTCCAGCCCCATCCGCTGCTGGAATGAGCGGACAGCCGCATCGAGTGCGGCATCGTATTCCAGTGAATCGATAGCGCTCGATGCATCCAGATCGCCGCTGGCGATCAGCCGTTTGCGCAGCAGCGGCACTCGCGCATCGCTCGCGCCAGGTTTGAGAGTGGGCCCCGGCGGAATCGGAGTCAGATCGGTGGCTGCGGCTGCGGCCCGATATCTCGATAGCTCTTGCTTGAGCTTCACATACAACGGATGCGTCGGCTTCAGTGCCTCGACGCGCTGGTAGATGTCTTCCGCCGCGAGCGCGTGTTCGACTTTCTGCGCGATGTTCTGCGTCGCCAGCGTCCTCCCATAGTTCCACTGCGCATCGAAGGTTTGCGGGTCGACCTTGCCGAAAGAGAGATGGTACGCGAGACGCAGCAACGCTTCGGTCAACAACACGTCGTACTGTGCCCGCAGCGTGTGCGTGGCGTTCGTCTGACTCACCTGCACCGCGAGCTTCTCGAGCACCGCGGCGTGATAATCCCCAGGGTCCAGCCCGTCGTTGACGCTGTCTGCCAGCGCCTTGCGCAGTTGTTGCGCACTGCGCGCGCTGGTCCATGCGGGGCGGAATGCACGGCCGGCATAAAACTCATGAACAGGGTCGCGCAGCGCGATCCGTTCGCCCTGAATCGTGTTGACGTCAGGACTCATCAGCCGATCGAGCTCGGCCTGGATCGCCTGTGCAACAGGATCGTTGTCAGCGGGTGGTTTTTGCGCCGCCGCCAACTGGGAAAGGAGCGTGATGACGAGCCAAGCGACGCAGCCAAGACCCGCGCGATGCGCAATGGCCATAGCAAAAGGTCGGTATAGAAAAACCGCCGTCACGATAGCCGCCGTGATCGCGCGTCTCCATCAGCAGCGCGGGCAACTGCATCGCGCGGCGCGCGGAGCAATGATCTGTCAGGTGCTGAGCGTCTGCGGAGTCGACAGCGTGCTGAAGGTGCTCGGGGACACGCTGGGGCGGCTATGCCACTTCCCATAGCACCGGGGGTTTTGGTAAAGTGCAAATATAAAATCGCTTTACCTGCTCGGAGGCGCCAATGGCCAGCACTGTCACGCTTAGTAGCAAGTACCAGATTGTGATCCCCCAGGCGGCTCGCGAAGCATTGTCGCTGCAGGCCGGTGATGAGCTGCTGGTGCTGTGCAAGCCTGATCGCGTCGTCATTATTCCGAAGCCGAAGAAGTTCTCACGTCGCACTGCTGGTCTTCACAAGGAAGTCTGGCAGGGAGCTGATGCGTATCTGCAGGACGAGCGGAAAGACTGGTGAGTGTGCGGTTTCCAGGTGCGCACAAGCGAGTGTTGATCGATACGAGCGTATGGATCTATCACTTCGAGCAGAACCCGACACTAGGCGTGCCCGCCGGTCGAGTGATCGAAGCCCTTGAAGCGGGCAGATTTCGAGGAATCGCTTCGGAATTGACGCTGCTCGAACTCACCGTTCGCCCATTGCAGCTCGGTCGTCAAGATGTGGCCGACGACTATGAAGTTCTGCTCGGGTACTTTCCCAATCTCGAATTGCAGCCGATCAGCCGTGAGGTGCTCCTCGAGGCTGCGGCGCTGCGCGCCCGCCATCGACTGAGAACGCCAGATGCTATCCAGATCGCCACTGGTGTGCGATATGGGGCGACGTTGGCGATCACCAATGATGAAGCGTGGCGTGACCTTTCTCTAATCGAGGCGGTCATCCTTTCGGATCTAACCGAGTGAGAGCTCGCCGGCGCTCCCTTGGTTGATCGAGATCATCCGCCGCGTCACAAGCTAAATCGACTCAAGGCCGACGATCTTCAACTGATCCGTCGGGTGCCCATCGATATTCAGCACGAGACACGACAGGGACCTCTATATCTGCTGAATTTTCCTTGCAGGGATTCGAAAATCGGTCGCCACACTGAAGCGCGGATCGAGGCCAGCCACTTCGGCAACGTACGCGCCGAACACTTTCGGACTTATCGATACAACTGAGTGAAACCAAGCGCCCTCCCGCCGGTACACACTCGCTGCTTCTGGTGCCTTCTCGTCGAGCTGACCACTAGTCGTAGTTCGTAGCGCTTTGTTCTAGGAGGGTTCGCCATGGCGATGCGTTCAGGGTCGATCGGTCGGATAATTTCTCCCTTCCTGCTGAGTGTCTTCACCTGTGCCATTGCGGCGCAAGATGATGTCGAGAGCAATGGCGTTCACTTCCTTCGCCATCAGGCCTACATCAATCACGTGCTGGTCTCGAACGGTGGGGTTCCAGCAGATTTCAAGGATGCGAATCTGGTCAATGGCTGGGGAGTCGCGCTCAGTGCCTTCAGCCCCATGTGGGTTGCGGACAACGGCAGCGGTAAATCGACTTTGTATGACGGCGCAGGACACGCCATACCGCTCGTCGTTGCCGTTCCGGGTGTGGGCGGTGCACAAGGAAAGCCGACGGGCATCGTGTTCTCCGGCGGCGAAGACTTCGTCGTGAGTACTCAGACACCAGGCGGACCGGTCAGCGGGCCGGCACGCTTCGTCTTCGTGACGGAAGACGGCACGGTCGCCGCATGGGCACCCACTGTGAATCCCACTGCTGCGATCACGGTGCCCACGCCCGATACCGGTGCCATTTACAAGGGACTCGCGCTGAGCGGCGATGGCGCGACACACCTGCTGTACGCCGCGGACTTTCACAACAATCGCATCGATATGTTCGACGGCAACTTTCAACCCGTGCAAAAGCCCGGCGCGTTCGTCGATCCGCAGCTACCCAACGGGTACGCGCCGTTCGGCATCCAGGCCATCAACGGCGACCTCTATGTGACTTATGCGAAGCAGGATGCCGATGCCGAAGATGAGATCGCTGGCCGGGGGTTTGGCTTCGTCGATGCCTATGATCCGGAAGGAAAGCTCATCGGCCGCTTTGCGAGTCGAGGTGTTTTGAACGCTCCATGGGGACTGGCGCTCGCTCCGGCCAACTTCGGCGAATTCAGCGGTGCATTGTTGGTCGGTAACTTCGGTGACGGCCTCATCAACGCGTATGACCCCAGGACCGGCCGCTATCTCGGCACGCTGAGTGACGAGCACGAACGTCACATCAGAATCGACGGTCTGTGGGGTATCGCCTTCGGCAATGGTGTCTTCGCCCAGAAGACCAATTCGCTCTATTACGCCGCCGGACCGCATGATGAAAGCGACGGCAGCTATGGCGTCATCAATCCGGGGGCAAAGAAGGTGAGGGATGGCAACGACTAGGGATGGCAACGACTAATGCGTCGACTCGCTGCGCGCCGTACATCGGCGCGCAGTGAGCGGGTTAGGTGGCTGCGGGGTGCCTTAGGCACATAAGTTCTCGCGACGCCGCCCCACGACGATAAACAAGCCTCCTTCGTGCCCCAACGTCCAAGCCCACGACAACTGCGCGAG
>DATELY010000234.1:0-43428 GCA_035276085.1 Steroidobacteraceae bacterium
ATGCCGATCTGCGCGTCCATTCACCGTGTCGTACACGAGGGCTTGGAGCCGCACATGGCCGTCAAGGAGCTGATGGGCCGTTCGATCAAGCCGGAATCGATCTAGTAGAAAGGGCTACGGGCCACGGGTTACGGCCAGAGAGGAACCCTTTCATCCCTTTGGGTCATGCGCAGCGCACGACCCCAAAAGCGCGGTAGCGCCTCTGACCCACCGCCAACCGCCAACCGCTTCTTTCATACTAGTTCCCCATCGCGCGGCGCACGACCCCGAAGGGATGAAAGCGCGGTAGCGCTGTGACCAACCGCTAACCGCCAACCGCTTCTTTCATACTAGGCCCCGCCGGCAAAGCTCTCCTGGCGCCACGCTTCATAGAGGACGATCGCAACAGCGTTTGACAAATTGATGCTGCGACTCTGCGGCCGCATGGGAATACGCAGCCGTTGCGAGGGTGAGCACGAGTCCAGCACTGCAGCGGGAAGACCGCGAGTCTCCGGCCCGAACACAAACAGGTCGCCAGGTGCGAATCTCGTCCGCGTGTAGTGCTGTTCGCCCTTGGTCGTGATGGCAAACCAGCGCGGCGGCGCCACGCCTGTCAGGCACTCTTGCAGGGAGCTCCAGGTCTTCACGTCCGCGAGCTCGCGATAATCGAGTCCGGCACGCTGCACCGACTTCTCGTTCAACGTGAACCCGAGCGGCTTGATGAGATGCAGGTGCGCTCCGCTGTTGGCGCAGAGTCGGATGATGTTGCCGGTGTTCGGTGGAATCTCCGGCTCGAAAAGAGCGACGTGGAACATGACTAGCAGCCTAACGCTATGTCTATGCGCTGTACGGGAAGCTCCATGTCGATGGCATTGGCGGCGAAGACGGCGTGCACCTGGGCATTGATGTTCTCGCGCAGCTCTGCGGGCGTGGCGCCTGTGCTCACGTAGTAAACCGCTTCCAGCTGCAACGCTTCCAGGGTGATCAGCGCAAAGTGACAGCGATCGAGCCGCGCCATCGGTTCGTCACGGATGATCTGCTCGATCAGCGACACCGCGTCGCGCACTTTGCGCACAGGGTTCGCGCGTGACAAGCGCAGCGTGAGCACTTCACGTCGCTCGTCGATGCGACCGAAGTTACGCAAGCGACTCTTCAGCAGGTCGGCGTTGGAGATGAGGATCAACTCGCCATTGGGACTGCGCAGGTGAGTGGTGCGGTTGCCGACGTGTTCCACCTTTCCTTCGAAGCCACCGCTCACCAGGTTATCGCCAATGAAAAACAGCTTGTCCAGCGTGATCGTCGCGTTGGCGAAAAGATTCGAGAGCATGCTGCGTGTCGCAAGCGCGAGAGCCGCACCACCGGTACCCAGACCTGCGATGAGCGCAATGATGTTCACGCCCGCATTCGCCAGCGCCAACGCGATCGCAACGAACCACACCAGCGCCTGGGCGATGAAGGAGAGCACGGTGAAGCCACCGGCAAACGCCAGATGGCTGACGCCGCGCCGTGCGAGCTGTTCGCGCAGCACGTGCACCATGACGGCACTCGCCCACAAACCCACTTGAAACCAGACGGCTACGATGACCGTGATCTCAACGACGCGTTGTACCTTGTGCGGAAGCGCCAGACTTTGTGAGCCGAGATAGACTGCCAAAGCAAAGAAGAAGGGGAACCGTGTGCGCTCGAGCAACGTGATGGCGAGTGCCCAGCGTGCGCGCCGCAAAGGCGGATTCTCGAGCTGTCGCAACGCGTGCAGCTTCGCTCGGGGCAACAGCAGGAGCGTCAGCAACGCCGCGAGGATCGCATAGCCCCACGCTTCCAGATCGTTGCCCAGCAGCGTGCTATGCAGATAGTCCTGCCACGCGATCAGTTGCACGCGGTTACTCTCCCCGCAAACGGAAGTGCGGAGATTGTATTTGAAGTTTGCGGCGCGTCAGTTGGAGAAGCCGGACGTCACTCCTCGTCCATGGCCAGTTCTTTGAGCTTGCGGGTCAGCGTATTGCGCCCCCATCCCAGCAAGCGCGCGGCTTCCTGACGTCCGCCTTCTGCTTTCCGCAACGCGGCGCGAATCAGCGTGCGTTCGAATTCGGGTAGCGCGTCGTCCAATAGCGGAATGTCGTTCGCCGCCAGGCGCTTCTCAGCCCAGCTCGTGAGCTGGCGCGTCCACTCGTCCTGCAACTTCTCTGGCCCGGGCACGCCGCCGAGATCGGCAGGAATATCCTCCGCCTTGATTTCGCGTCCCGGCGCGGTGACGGTCAGTCGCCGGCATGCATTGACGAGTTGACGCACGTTGCCCGGCCATTCGAACAAGCTCAGCGCATTGGCCGCTTCAGGTGTCAACGCTTTCGGTTCGACGCCCAGCTCCAATGCTGCGGTTTCCAGATAGTGCACGAGCAACTCGGGGATATCTTCGCGTCGTGCCCGCAGCGGCGGGACTTCGATGCGTATCACATTCAAGCGATGCAGCAGGTCTTCGCGAAACAGACCTTGCCGTACGCGCTCGGCGAGATCCTGGTGGGTGGCGGCGATCACGCGCACATCAACGCGCACCGGGACTTGTCCACCGACGCGATAGAACTCGCCTTCGGCCAGCACCCGCAACAAGCGCGTTTGCAGCTGCGGCGACATGTCACCGATCTCATCCAGGAACAGCGTTCCGCCGTCCGACTGCTCGAAGCGGCCGCGACGTTGTGCGTCAGCGCCCGTGAACGATCCCTTCTCGTGGCCGAACAACTCGGACTCCAGCAGGTCCGCGGTGAACGCGGAGGTATTCAGCGCGATGAATGCCTTGCTCGCGCGCGGACTGTGCCGGTGCAGAGCGCGTGCAACGAGCTCTTTACCCGTACCGGACTCACCTGTGATGAGCACCGTCATGCTCGAACGCGAGAGTCGTCCGATCGCGCGAAACACCTCCTGCATCGCCGGAGCCTGGCCGAGCATCTCCGGGATGCGGCGCGAATCGATGGTGATTTCATCGCCCTTCGAGCGCTGATTCGCGGCACGTCGGACGAGATCGACGGCCTGATCGATGTCGAACGGCTTCGGCAAATATTCGAATGCGCCGCCTTGATACGCCGCGACTGCGCTGTCGAGATCGGAATGAGCCGTCATCACGATGACGGGCAACTCCGGCTGGCTGTCGCGGATCTCGGTCAGCAACTCCAAGCCGCTGCGTCCCGGCATGCGAATGTCGGTGATCAACACATCCGGCCGCTCGCGCTTCAGCGCGGCGAGCGCGGAATCGGCGTGATCGAATGCGGTGGGTGCCATGCCTCCCTGGCGTAGTGCGCGCTCCAGCACCCAGCGGATGGACGCATCATCGTCGACTAACCAGACGTTAAGAGACTTGGCCGGAAGCTGTGACATGGAATGGGAGGAGGGTTGTAAAGGTGGTGAGCCCGGGTCGGCTCGAAAATTCGATGAGACCGTCATGGCGACTTACTAGATCCTGTGCAACGGCGAGGCCCAGCCCAGTGCCGTCGGAACGGCCTGTAACCAGGGGATAGAACAAGGTTTCGCGCAACTGCTCGGGCACGCCGGGTCCGTCATCTTCGATCTGCACGCTCGCGACCAGGCGATGGCGGCGTTGACCGATATTCACGTTGGTCAACGCGCGTGTGCGCAGAACGATGCGCCCGCTGTGACCCACGGCCTGTACGGCGTTACGTCCCAAGTTGAGAAAGGCTTGGATGATCTGATTTCTGTCGAGCTTCAAGGGCGGCAGACTCGGATCGTAATCGCGTTGAATCGTCACGCCGGGCGGCGCTTCGGCCGCGAGCAGATAACCCACGTGTTGCAGGAGTTCGTGCACGTTGACGAATTCCTTGCGTGGCGCATGACCGGGACCGAGCAAGGCATCGACGAGTCCCACCAGGCGATCGGCTTCGCTGATGATGACGGAGGTGTACTCGCGCATGGACGCATCGTTGAGCTGACGGTCGAGCAATTGCGCTGCGCCTCGCAACCCACCCAAGGGATTCTTGATCTCGTGTGCGAGCTGGCGAATCATCGCGCGGCTGCCGCCGATCTGTGTGAGCAGCGCGTTCTCGCGTGTGATGCGTTGATGCTGTGTGGCATCGCTGATTTCGATCAACAGCGAAGCGGGCGCGCCGGCTTCATCGAACGGTGACACCGTGCAATCCACCACCAGCTCTTCGTCCTTGTTCATCGCATGCAGCGCCATTTCATGGCGCGAGAACGGGCGCCACGTTTCCTGTGCACGACTGATGACGCCATCGAGCTCGGCAGGCTCGACGATGAGCTCGACCAGACGATGTCCGCAGGCTTGGTTACGGCTGATACCAAATAAGGTTTCGGCCGCCAGATTGATGTAGATGACCGTGCGCGACTGATCGATCAGGATCACGCTCGTGCTGAGGCCATCCAGAAGTCGCGTTGGATCAGCCACCGTGGTTGCCGCCGTTCGCCAGGAAGGTTGCGCCACCACGCTACCGCCTCAGCCCAAGTGTCCGCGCACAGCGCGCGGAAAAGCAGCCAGTCGCGGCGCAAGACCTACGACGGCTGCAACACGGAGACGGTCACCAACGAACGCTTGCGGTGCTAGCGCCCGCCGGCGCGCTGGCCGTTTTGTGGATTGATGGACGAGGTCTGCCGCACATGGAAGGTGACTGGCGGCGTTTCGGTAATGCGTTTGCCGGATTGATCCGTGATTACCGCGACCACGCCATGCGTGCCGCGATACACATCGCTCAAGGAGAACTGCTCTGTCCCCGGCGGAAAGCCCTCGACCAGTCGTCCATCCAGATAGAGACTCAAGGTATGACCGGGACGCAGAGCCGGATCCACTCGCACATTCACGTCCACTTTGCCGGCCACATTGAAGAACACTTCGTCGTTGCTGGGCTTCCAGATTTCGACGTTGCGGTAGGCGGGACCGGTATCGGCCGATCGAGAGGTCGCGGAAGAGGTAGTCGCGGGCGGTGTGCTGGGTGTGACGGTGGTCGTGCCGACTCTCAACTCGACACGCTCGGCACCGGGAACCGGACGATCCGAGTAATGGGTAACCCCTTGCGGGTCGACCCACTTGTAGACGACCTGGCTGGCCAACGCAGGGGTCGCCAGAATCACCGCCAAAAGCAGCGCGATACGCATGACGGCAGAGCATAGCTGCTGAGACCTCCGCCTGACAAAGAACGGCAGCACATAACGCTGCGGCAGTGGGCGCCGCGGTCGTCCCGCGGCGCCCTCGAGGGTTACACGCTGTAATACAGCTCGAACTCCAGCGGATGCGTGGACATGCGCACCTTCTGAACTTCCTGTTGCTTCAAAGCGATGTAGGCATCGATCACGTCGTCGGTGAAGACGCCTCCCGCCTTGAGGAACGCGCGGTCCTTATCCAGGTATTCCAGGGCCTGATCCAGTGAGTAGCAGACCTCTGGGATGTTCTTGGCTTCCTCCGGCGGCAGGTCGTACAGATCCTTGTCCGCCGGATCGCCGGGGTGGATCTTGTTCACGATGCCGTCGATGCCCGCCATCAACATGGCGGCGAAACCGAGATATGGGTTCGCGGTGGAGTCGGGGAAGCGCACTTCGATACGACGTCCCTTCGGGCTCGACACCCAGGGCACGCGGATCGAGGCAGAACGATTGCGGGCCGAGTACGCCAGCATGACGGGCGCTTCGAAGTGCGGCACGAGCCGCTTGTAGCTGTTCGTGCTGCAGTTCGTGAATGCGTTGATCGCGCGCGCATGCTTGATGATGCCCCCGATGTAGTACAGGGCGAGGTCGGACAGACCCGCGTACTTATCGCCGGCGAACAGATTTTTGCCTTCGCGGGCAATCGACTGGTGCACGTGCATGCCGCTGCCGTTATCGCCGACGAGCGGCTTCGGCATGAACGTCGCCGTCTTCCCATACGCGTGCGCAACGTTGTGGATGACGTACTTCAGGATCTGGACTTCATCCGCCTTCTTCACCAGCGTGCTGAAGCCGACGCCGATTTCGCACTGACCCGCGGTGGCGACTTCGTGATGATGCACTTCGACCTTCAAACCCATTTCTTCCAGGGCCGAACACATGGCAGAGCGGATGTCCTGGAAGGAATCGACGGGCGGCACAGGGAAATAACCACCCTTCACGCCAGGACGATGGGCGGTGTTGCCTGCCTCGTAGCTCTTGCCGGAGCTCCAGGCTGCCTCAGCGGAGTCGATCTCGAAGAACGAGTTACCCATGGTCGTGCCGTAGCGCACGCTGTCGAAGATGAAGAACTCATTCTCCGGGCCGAAGTAGGCGACGTCGCCGATGCCGGCGGACTTCAGATAGGCCTCGGCGCGCTTGGCGATCGAACGGGGGTCACGCTCGTAGCCTTGCATCGTGGAAGGCTCGAGCACGTCGCAGCGGATGTTGAGCGTGGTTTCTTCGAAGAAAGGATCGAGGATGGCCGTGGCGGCATCGGGCATGAGCACCATGTCGGACTCATTGATACCTTTCCAGCCGGCGATCGAAGAACCGTCGAACATCTTCCCGTCTTCGAAGAAGCCTTTGTCAACGGTGTGAGCGGGAACGGTTACGTGCTGCTCCTTGCCGCGAGTGTCTGTGAAGCGCAAGTCAACGAATTTGACTTCCTTCTCTTTGAGCATGCTGAGGACTTCAGCGGGGGTCGTCATGAGATCTCCTCCGGTACGCGACGAGATTGGGTGACCTCGGCTCGCTCGCCGATCGAGGCCGTAGGTATTTGTAGGTCTGGAGCCCTGGAATTGCAGGAAATATGCCAGCGCACCGCAGTGGCGCATTTCCGGGAAATGCCGAGCTTGCCAAAGGCCGTAGAGGGCTTCGGCGGCGCCATGATAGGGCGCATTTGAGGCGGTATGCACTTGCATCGTGCAAAGGTGGTCGGGACGGGCCCGCTTCGGGCACCGTGCCCAGCCCATCGGCCGGGATTGTTCGCTCACTCCGCACGCTTATACTCGCGCGCTTCGCGTGCGGCCGGACCGGCACCACCTCCAACAGCGGACCGCATGCCCTGGGGCAATTATCTGATGGCGAAGCGGCTCACCTCCCCTCCTGAGACCTTTCAGGACTTGATACTGCGTTTGCAAAGCTACTGGGCAGCGCAGGGCTGTGTGCTGCTGCAGCCCTACGACATGGAGATGGGGGCTGGCACTTTTCATCCGGCGACGTTGCTCCGCGCCGTGGGACCGGAGCCCTGGAGCGCCGCCTATGTGCAGCCGTCGCGTCGGCCTACCGACGGACGCTATGGCGATAACCCCTTCCGTCTGCAGCACTACTACCAGTTTCAGGTGGTCATCAAACCCTCGCCACCGAACCTGGTCGATCTATACCTCGGCTCGCTGGCTGCGCTCGGGTTCGATCCGCTGGTCCATGACATCCGCTTGGTCGAAGACAACTGGGAATCCCCGACGCTGGGTGCCTGGGGCCTCGGTTGGGAGGTCTGGCTGAACGGCATGGAGGTCACGCAGTTCACCTACTTCCAGCAAGTCGGGGGACTCGATTGCAGACCCGTGATGGGCGAAATCACTTACGGTCTCGAGCGCCTCGCGATGTATCTGCAAGGTGTGCAGAGCATTTACGACATCACCTGGACGAATGGTCCGCTCGGCCGCGTGACCTATCGCGATGTCTATCACCAGAACGAAGTCGAACAATCCAAATACAACTTCGAGGCGGCCGACGTGACGCTGTTGCTGCGTTATTTCGATGAGCACGAGCGCACGTGCGTACAGCTGCTGGAGCAGAACCTCGCGTTGCCGGCGTACGAGCAGATGCTGCGCACTTCGCACACGTTCAACCTGCTCGATGCACGTCGCGCCATCTCGGTCACCGAACGTCAGGGATACATTCTTCGGGTGCGCGCCTTGGCCAAGCGCGTGGCCGAGGCCTACTACGCCAGTCGCGAAGCATTGGGTTTCCCGATGCTCGAGCGCGCCACGCGCGGAGCGGCGTGACCATGGCAAGCAAGCGCGATTTTCTGCTGGAAGTCGGCACGGAAGAGTTGCCGCCCAAATCTCTTGCCACCCTGGCGCAAGCCCTCGCCGACAGCATCGACGCAGGCCTCACTGGCGCCGTTCTGAAGCACGGCGCTGTCCAGTGGTTTGCAACGCCGCGACGTCTCGCGGTGCGGGCGAGCGGATTGGTCGACCGGCAGCCCGATCAGACGGTGAAGCGTCAGGGACCTGCGGTGAGCGCGGCATTCGACGCTGCTGGCCACCCTACGAAGGCGGCATTGGGATTTGCTGCTTCCTGTGGCGTGCCTCTGGAACAACTGAGTCAGGTCGACGGCCCCAAGGGCAAAGTCCTGCAATACGAAGGCATCAAAGCAGGCGAGCCGACGGTTCAACTGTTGCCGGCCATCGTTCAGCGCGCACTCGACTCGCTGCCGATCGCTCGGCGCATGCGGTGGGGCGCTGGGACCGTGGAATTCGTGCGACCCGTGCATTGGATCGTTCTGCTGTTTGGCGCGAGCGTCGTCGAGGCTGAGGTACTGGGTGTCCGCAGTGGCAAGCGCTCGCGCGGACATCGATTCCATGCACCCGGCGAGATCGTGATCCGCACCCCTTCGCGGTACGAAGCCCTGCTCGAGAGCAAGGGACGCGTGTTGGTTGATTTCACTGTGCGACGCGATCGAATTCGTCGCGAGGCAGAAGCGGCTGCGGCAAGCGTGGGCGGGATTGCGGTCATCCAGGAAGCGTTGCTCGATGAGGTGACCGCCTTGGTCGAGTGGCCGGTGCCGCTCGTTGGACAGTTCGACGCGCGCTTCCTCGAACTGCCGGCGGAAGTTCCCATCGCCACGATGCAGGATCATCAGCGCTACTTCCCTGTCCGCGATACCGATGGGCGCTTGCTCAACTACTTCATCGCGGTTGCGAACATCGACAGTCGCGAGCCGGACAAAGTGCGAGAGGGTAACGAGCGCGTCATTCGACCGCGCCTCAGCGATGCCGCTTTCTTCTGGGATGTGGATCGCAAACAGCCGCTCGCGACCCGCATCCAGCAACTCAAGGCAGTGACGTTCCAGCAGCGTCTGGGCTCTCTGTTCGACAAGACCCGGCGCGTGCGCACGTTGGCGCTGCAGCTCGCAACGTCCACCGGCGCACATCCGACCATGGCAGATCGCGCAGCGGAGCTCTCGAAGTGCGATTTATTGACGGCGATGGTAGGCGAGTTTCCAGAGCTGCAGGGACTCATGGGCAAGTACTACGCCACGGCGGATGGCGAATCGCATGACGTGGCGCTCGCACTGGAAGAGCAGTACTTGCCGCGCTTTGCGGGCGATCGGTTGCCCGAAGGCGCCGTGGGACGGACGCTTGCCATTGCAGACAAGCTCGACACGATTGCAGGCATCTTCGCGATTGGCCAGAAGCCGACCGGCACGCGCGATCCCTTTGGTCTGCGGCGTGCAGCTCTGGGCATATTGCGTATGTGTCTCGAGTTGAGGCTCGATCTCAATCTGCACGCGCTCATCGAGACGGCCGTGCAGTTGCAGCCTGTGCCGTCGGCAACGGCTGCCGCTGAAGTCACTGACTATTTCTCTGAACGCCTACGCGGAATGTATTTGGAGGAGACGTGTGAGCGAACGATCACACCGGAAATGTTCGATGCTGTTCTGGCCAAGCGTCCCAGCTCGCCGGTCGATTTCGCCGCACGGCTGCAAGCGCTCGAAGTCTTCATGCGGTTACCGGACGCGCAGGCTCTCGCAGCTGCGAACAAGCGCATCGCGAACATCCTCCGCAAATCACAGCTAGCAGCCAGCGCCGGGGTTGATGAGGCACGTTGCACCGAACCGTCCGAGGCGGCTCTGCATTCCGAGATGCAACGTGCAGAACTCGACGCGAGACCGCTGATCGAAGCGCGCGATTACACGGCCGCGCTCACGCGCATGGCGCAGCTGCGCGCACCGGTGGATGCGTTCTTCGATCAGGTTCTCGTGATGGCGGATGATCCGCGCGTCAGAGACAACCGGCTTGCATTGTTGCAGAGACTGCGCGAGCTGTTTTCTGCCGTCGCGGATCTATCGCGTCTGCCCGGCTAGGCTTTGCTGCATGCAGCTGGTGCGTTCCATCCTCTATACGAGCTGGCTGTTCCTCGGAACGTTGCTGTATGCCTTGATATTGCTCTGCGTCTTCTGGCTACCGATGCGGCATTTGCAAGCGCTCGCACGCAGCTGGGCTCGCTCTCAGCTCCGGATGCTGAGGCTTCTGTGTGGGCTGGACTATCGCGTCAGCGGACAGGAGCATATTCCTGCCGGTGCACACGTCGCGCTGTGCAAGCATTCCTCGGCGTGGGAAACGATTGCTCAAACCGTCCTCCTGCCGCCGCAAGCGTGGGTGCTGAAACGTGAGCTCACGTGGATTCCCTTCGTCGGCTGGGCCATGCGTCGATTGAAACCGATTGCGATCAATCGCAGCGCTGGCGCGAGCGCGGTTCATCAGGTCGTCAAGCAAGGTCAGGAACGGTTACGCGAGGGATTGTGGGTCGTCGTTTTTCCAGAAGGAACTCGAGTCGCCGCAGGTGAGAGCCGCAAGTACGGTGTGAGCGGCGCATTACTGGCGAGCAAGGCTGGATGCAAAGTCCTGCCGGTCGCACACGATGCGGGGCGATATTGGCCGCGGCGCGGGTGGCTGAAGAAACGCGGCACGATCCGTGTCGTTATTGGACCGCCGATCGACGCAGCGGGTCAGGATCCCCGCGTGGTGACCGAGCGAGCCCAAGAGTGGATCGAATCCACTCTCGCCCGTAACGACGGTGCGGAGCTCGGCGCGTTGTCCGCCGAAAGAGCCTAGACGTCGAGATTCGACACGGCGAGTGCGTTCTTCTCGATGAACTCGCGGCGCGGTTCGACCTGATCACCCATGAGCGTTGCGAAAATCTCGTTTGCGCCCAGAGCGTCTTCGATGCGCACCTGAATCAAGCGGCGTGTAGCCGGATTGATCGTGGTTTCCCACAACTGCTCCGGATTCATCTCGCCCAGTCCTTTGTAACGTTGGATCTGTTGTCCTTTGCGCGCCTGATCCAGGAGCCACTGAATGGCGTGCTTGAAGCTCGTGATTTCCTGCCGCTGCTCTCCTTTGCCGACGTAGGCACCCGGCTGGATCAGACCGCTGAGCAGCCGACTCAACTCAACGATGCTGCGATATTCAGCAGACTCGAAGAACTCGCGGTGGATGTGTTTCTCCATCACCAACCCGTGCTCGTGCCGGGCGACCATCAGCTTCGGCAATTGTGAACCCTGCTCGCGCAGAACGCGGACACTGTACTGTCGCACCGCGCTTTCGTGAGCATTGAGCAGCTCGCTGAGTTGCTGGCCCCACTGCACCAGCCAATCGAAGTCGTCGTGATTCGAGAGCGTAACCTCCGGCAGATACAGCAGCTGTTCGAGCACCCGCTGGTCATAGCGGCGTGACGAACGGCGAATCACTGCGCTGACTTCCATCCATCGGTTGGCAAGTGTCTCGAGCGCCGTGGTGGTCACTGGCGCCTGATTGGCGCCTGTGTGCAACTGCGCGTCTTCCAGCGCCGTGCGCAGCAACATACTGTTGAGCTCGGCATCATCCTTCACGTAGTACTCGCTCTTGCCCTTCTTCACTTTGTAGAGCGGTGGCTGGGCGATGTAGATGTGCCCTCGTTCGATCAACTGCGGCATCTGCCGGTAGAAGAACGTGAGCAACAGCGTACGGATGTGCGAGCCGTCGACGTCGGCATCCGTCATCACGATGATGCGGTGATATCGCAGCTTCTCGACATCGAAATCATCAGCGCCGATGCCACAGCCGAGCGCAGTGATCAGCGTGCCCACCTCGGCAGACGACAGCATCTTGTCGAACCGCGCTTTCTCGACATTCAGGATCTTGCCCTTCAGTGGAAGAATGGCCTGGGTGCGACGGTCGCGCCCCTGCTTGGCCGAGCCACCGGCGGAATCACCCTCGACCAGGAACATCTCGCTGAGCGCGGGATCCTTCTCCTGACAGTCGGCCAGCTTGCCGGGCAAACCGGCCAGGTCCAGAGCGCCTTTGCGGCGAGTCATCTCACGCGCCTTGCGCGCTGCTTCACGGGCGCGAGCCGCTTCGAGAATCTTCCCCGCAATCGCCTTCGCTTGTTGCGGATGCTCGAGGAGAAATTCCTCCAGCTTCTGGGATACGGCCGATTCCACCACGCCTTTGATTTCAGATGAAACCAATTTGTCCTTGGTCTGCGAGGAGAACTTGGGATCGTGCATCTTGACCGAGAGAATGGCGGTCAGCCCTTCGCGCGCGTCATCGCCGCTGGTGGGAATCCTGTCCTTCGCGGAGACGTGCTGTTCGATGTAGTTATTCAGCGTTCGCGTGAGCGCGCTGCGAAATCCTGCCAGGTGCGTACCGCCATCCTTTTGGGGAATGTTGTTGGTATAGCAATACATGCTCTCCTGATACGAGTCGTTCCACTGCAACCCCAGCTCCACGGAAGCCGCCTCTTGCTGCGTTTGAAACCAGAAGATCGTGTCGTGGACTGCCGTGCGATTGCGGTTCAGGTAGCGCACGAACTCGCTGATCCCGCCCTCGTACTGAAACACTTCTTTCTTGTCGTCACGCTCATCCAGCAGCTCGACCCGAACGCCAGAATTCAGGAACGACAACTCGCGCAGTCGCTTTGACAGAATCTCGTAATCGAATTCGATGTTGGTGAAGATCGTGCTGGACGGTTTGAAGCGAATGACCGTGCCCCGCTTGTCTGTCGTTCCAACAACGGCCAGCGGCTGCTGGGGTACACCGAGGCGGTACTCTTGCTGATACAACTTGCCGTCGCGGTGGATGGTCAACAGCAAGTATTCCGATAGGGCGTTGACGACCGAGACGCCCACGCCGTGCAGGCCACCGGAAACCTTGTAGGAGGAGTCGTCGAACTTCCCGCCGGCATGGAGGATCGTCATGATCACTTCCGCTGCCGAGCGTCCCTCCTCCGGATGGATATCAACAGGTATTCCACGGCCGTTGTCGGCCACGGTGACCGATTGATCTGCGTGCACTGTGACGGTGACATCCGTGCAGTAACCGGCCAACGCTTCGTCGATGGAGTTGTCGACCACCTCGAACACCATGTGGTGCAACCCACTGCCGTCATCGGTGTCGCCGATGTACATGCCAGGACGTTTTCTAACCGCGTCGAGTCCCTTCAAAACCTTGATTTTGCTGGAATCGTAAGTTTCTTCGTCCGTCATGTTTTGCGCCTGCACTGAGGGGCGCGGATTATAGCATCGGCTCCAATCCGGCCTGTTTCACGTGAAACATCACGAGCTTTGGAAGAGCTTCCAGCGCTGCGGGAAACGTGGCCGTGGCAATGATCTGGACGGGCAGTTCGCCGATCACCGCAAGAAATTTCCCCAAGTTATCCACATCCAGTTCTGCCCCCGGATCATCCAGCAGCAACAGCGGCTGCTGCCCCACTGCCTGGACGAGCTTTAGCTGAGACAACACCAACGCACTGGCGAGGAGTTTCTGCTGGCCACGAGAAACTACCCTCCGAGCACTTCTCCCACCGAGTACCACCGCTACGTCTGCACGGTGCGGCCCGACCGACGTGACCCCGGCATTCAGGTCTCGCGCCACGGAGTCGCTCAGCGCAGCGGCGAGGTCCACGCCAGCAGCCCACCCCCGCCGATACTCCAGAGACGCCTCCATCAAGCCAAACGCGGACGACGTCGAGCGAAAGACCTTCGACCATTGATGAACATACGAAGCACGCGTTTGATCCACCCGGATTGCCGCGTCGCAGAGTTGCGCATCCCACGCGGATATCTCATTGGCTGGCAGGGCGCTGCGTAGCGCCGCGTTCCGCTGTCGAAGCACACGCCGATACTGCCGCCAGTCGGCTAAGTAGGTTGGTTCCACGTGGAACACACCCGTATCGAGTAATCGACGCCGCTCCTGCGGGATTCCTTCGATGAGCCGATGGACGCTCGGGTCGATCAAGTGCGCACGGATGCGGCTCGCGAGTTCGCCGACGCCGGACGCCGGACGCCCCGATACCTCGACGGTCAGTTGGCCGTCCAGGTAGCGTGCCGACAGGTCAGCTGGTCCCGCGGCATCGCTAACTCGAGCCGTTAGCCGGAATCCCTTCGACCCCGCTCGAATCAGTTGTTGACGATCGTTTACACGGAATGAGCGCCCGTAGGATAGAAAGTGCAGCGCCTCGAGGACGCTGGTCTTCCCCGAGGCGTTGGGCCCGACGAGGCCAACCGAACGGCCGTCGGCTGGGAGAACGGCCCGCTCGAAACATCGAAAGTGATGCGCTTCGAAGCGCTCCAGCACGCTGAGCTCAGAGCCTCATGGGCATGACGACGTATTTGGCAGAACTATCCCCGGGAGTTACGACGAGGCAGCTGCTATTGGAGTCCGTGAACCCGAGTTCGACATCGGCACTACCTACAGCCGCCAATGCATCGAGCAGATAGTTCACGTTGAAGCCAATCTCCATTTCCTCGCCGTCATAGCTGACTTCCAACTCTTCTTCAGCTTCTTCCTGCTCAGGGTTGTGAGCCTGGAGCTGCAGTAAGTTCGGCTTCAGCGTGAGCCGAATGCCGCGGTACTTCTCATTCGACAGGATCGCCGCTCGCTGTAACGCCGTTCTGAGCAGTTCACGCTCCGCTCGTACCAATCGGCCCGGGGCAGCGGGAATCACGCGCCCATAATCGGGAAAACGTCCGTCGATCAGCTTCGATGTGAAGCGAATGTCGCCGATCTGGGCGCGAACGTGCGAAGATCCGATCAGCAGCTCGATCAGCCCGTCCGCTCCAAGCAAGCGCTGCAGCTCCAACACGCCCTTCCGCGGAATGATGACTTGCTGCGTTCCGGCTCCGGTCTCGGTGACGCATTCGCAATACGCGAGGCGATGGCCGTCGGTCGCCACCGATCGCACCGTCTTGCCGTCGAGCTCCAGCAACATTCCGTTGAGGTAATAGCGCACGTCCTGTTGGGCCATCGAAAAGTGCGTCTTGTCCAGCAGGCGCTGCGCCGTCGGCGCTGGCAGCGATACGGTGTGCTGAGCGCGGATGTCCTCGACCGTTGGGAAGTCGCTCGCAGGCAGCGTGGCAAGCGAGAACCGACTGCGACCGGCCTTCAATGTCGCCTTGTCGCCCTCGAGCACGAACGTGAGCGTTATTTTCTCCGGCAGCGCTTTCACGATATCCAGCAGCTTCCGACCCGGAACGGTCGTTTCCCCTGAAGCCAACTCGATCGATGTGGCCGCAACCAGTTCGACTTCCAAATCAGTCCCGGTGATCGTCAATCGACCATTGCGTGCAGCGAGCAGCACGTTCGCCAGCACCGGCATGGTCTGCTTACGCTCAACAACACCCATCACGGCCTGCAACGGCGCAAGCAGCGTTTCGCGTTCAGCGCTGAACTTCATGGTGGTACCTGTCTAAAGATTCTTATCTAAGAGAGTTATATATAAGAGTGATTATTACTATTAGTGCAGCGTAAATCTGGGGAGAAGTACATTGCATCGTTCCGCATCAACGACTTGAGCACGTGCAATCCACGCTGGAAAAGCGCTGGACACATGTGCGTGGCCTGTGTGTGGTCTGTGCATGAATTCCGTCCCCGCAACGCTCACACGTTATGCACATCATCCTGCCAGCGTTCTCAACAAGTTCGAGTAGTCCTCGTTGCTGCGTGTATGCGTCTCGCGTAATTCTTTGATCACACGACAAGCATGCAGCACGGTCGTGTGGTCACGGCCGCCGAAGGCATCGCCGATTTCAGGCAGGCTGTGGCTCGTGAGCTCTTTCGCGAGCGCCATGGCCATCTGCCGCGGACGAGCGATGGATCGGCTGCGCCGCTTCGACAGCAACTCGGCAACGCGAATCTTGTAGTACTCCGCCACCGTCTTCTGAATGTTCTCGATCGTGACCATGCGATCCTGCAGGGCCAACAGGTCGCGCAGTGCTTCCTTCGCGAATTCAAGGGTGATGGGTCGCCCAGTGAATTGAGAGTTCGCAACGACTCGACGCAGCGCGCCTTCCAGCTCACGCACGTTCGAACGAATGCGCTTTGCAATGAAGAACGCCACTTCCTCCGGCAACTCCACATGCGTCTGCACGGCCTTGCTCATGAGAATGGCAACGCACGTCTCCAGCTCGGGTGGCTCGATTGCGACCGTCAGTCCCCAACCGAAGCGCGACTTCAGCCGTTCCTCCAAGCCATCGACTTCCTTCGGATAGCGATCGCACGAGAGGATGATCTGCTGCTGACCTTCGAACAGCGCGTTGAAGGTGTGAAAGAACTCCTCTTGCGAGCGATCTTTCCCGGCGAAAAACTGGATGTCGTCGATCAACAAAGCATCCAGCGTCCGGTAGGCAGTTTTGAACTCGTTGATGGTGTTGTGCTGCAGCGCCTTGACCATATCGCCCACGAACCGCTCGGAGTGCACATAGGCAATGCGAGCGCGCTCGTTGCGCGAGCGGATCATGTTGCCCACCGCGTGCATGAGGTGCGTCTTTCCAAGGCCCACGCCGCCGTAGATGAACAAGGGGTTGTAGGCGCGCCCTGGATTTTCGGCGACCTGGTGAGCCGCAGCACGAGCCAACTGATTGCTCTTGCCTTCAACGAAATTGGCGAAGGTGAATTCGGGATTGAGGCGACTGCCCAGCGGTGCCGCCAGATCCTTCGCCGCAGCCGCAGGCGCCGCAATGCCGGGTACGACGGCTGCAGCAGGCGCGACATGGGGCCGCGAACCGACCTCCAACATCACCGTCAACGACGGCTGTGGCTGCAACGACCGGGTGAGTTCGTGAATCCGACCGAGCACATTCGTACTCACCCAATCGACGACGAAACGATTCGGCGCAAGCAGCTGTAGGCGATCCTGCTGCTCGATCGCCTGCAGCGGACGAATCCACGTGTTGAACTGCTGCTCGGGCAGCTCCGCTTCCAACTCACGCAGACAGCGGTTCCACAACGAGCCCTGCACGGTTCGCCCTCGACATCGACTGATAGGTTGATGCGCCAAGATCGGCGCCAAGAAGGCGGGCAGTCTATACCGCGTTCGCCATTGTTATCCACAGCCAAAACTCACGCCGGGGATCGACCGACGGGTCGAGTGCGCAAGACCTTGCGCATGACGTGAGCCACCGTGTTTGCTTGACACTCCGAAGGTCGCTGCGTACCCTCACGCGCCTTTCTTCGCACGCCCCGTCCTGCCTTCTTCGTCATTGGCTTGCGGGCGAAATTCCACGAGAGTTTCCATGAAGCGCACGTATCAACCCAGTAACCTGCATCGCAAGCGCACGCATGGCTTTCGCGCACGGATGGCCACGAAGGGTGGTCGTCTGGTGCTGTCCCGCCGCCGTGCCAAGGGACGCAAACGGCTCGCGGTCTGAGAGCTGTTCGCGCCGGACTTTGCCTGCTGCCAAGCTGCCCTTCAGGCCATCGCAACGCCTGCGTTGCAAATCCGATTTCGATCGCGTGTACAAAGAGGGCCGCCGCCATGCGGATGGCCTGTTCGCACTTGCAGTGCGCTTGAACGCCCTGCCGGCACCTCGCCTGGGACTCGCGATCGCTGCCAAGACGGTGGGAAATTCGGTGCGGCGCAATCGCGTAAAACGCCTGATTCGCGAGTCTTTTAGAGCCCATCAGCACGAACTGCCCGCGGTCGATGTCGTAGTGAATGCTCGATCCGCGGCCCGGGATGCAACGAACGAGCGCTTGACTGAGAGCCTGGAGCAACACTGGCGACGCGTCGCGAACACATGCGCTCGTGCATCCTCACGTTGATTCGCTTCTACCAGCGCTGGATCAGCCCACTGTTGGGCGCGAACTGCCGCTTTTACCCGTCCTGCTCCTGTTACGCGCATGACGCCATTGCCACGCACGGTCCGCTCAAAGGCTGTGGACTTGCGGTGCGACGTTTACTGCGCTGTCACCCGTGGCATCCGGGCGGCTACGACCCCGTGCCCGACACACACACTCCGGTATCGCGATGACTCTCTCGACTGATACACAACGCGTCTTCGTCTGGGCCGCACTCGCGGCAGTGCTGTTTCTCAACTACATCACGTGGCAGCGCGACTACCCGCCGGCAGCGGCACCCGCTGCGCAGACCTCCGCACCGGCACAGTCAAGCCGCGATGCCCTGCCGTCGTTGCCGAGCGCAGCGAACAAGCCGGCACCGAGTGCCGCTCCACCGCCGACGGCAACCACGAGCCAGGCCGCCGGCACGCAAGCCCCAGCGATTCACGTTGTGACCGACGTCCTCGATCTCGATATCAGCACGCGGGGTGGCGAGTTGACGCGAGCGGACTTGCGCCGCTATCCGAAGGAAAAGAATCGGCCCAACGAGCCCGTGCGCCTGTTCGATACTTCGGGGCCGACGATCTATGTTGCGCGTTCCGGGCTGCGAGGCCCGGATGGTCAATCGCAGCCGACGCATCAAACCACTTTCACTGCAGCTAAATCCGACTACCGCCTGCGTGCCGGCGACGGAGCGCTGGAAGTGCCGTTGACCTGGTCCGATGGATACGGCGTCACGGTGACCAAGGTGTACACCTTCCATCCCGGCAGCTATCGGATCGATCTGAGCTATCGCGTTCAGAATGAAAGCGGCTCGCCCTGGAGCGCCGCGTCGTACGTGCAACTGCTGCGGCACTACGAGCACATCGGCCGCTCGATGTTCAATGTCGAAACCTATGCGTATCGCGGTCCCGCGGTGTACGACGGCAAGGCGTATCGCAAGCTGAACATCGAAAATGACGAGGATCGGCACTACGCTCGCCAGATCAGCGGGGGATGGCTCGCGGCGCTACAGCACCACTTCGTGGCCGCTGCCGTGCCGGTGACCAATGAGGCGTATCAGTACCAATTGAACGTCACGCCCAGCAACGACTTTTCGTTGTCCTACGTCAGCCCTCTTCATGTCGTCCAATCAGGCACGACGCAGGAGTTCAAGGAGAAACTGTTCGTCGGGCCCAAGCTGCAGGAGCAGCTGACCGCAACGGGGCCGGAGCTGCAGCGCACTGCGGACTACGGCAAGCTCACGATCATCGCCCAACCGCTTTTCGCCACTCTGGAATTCGTTTACGGACTGGTGAAGAACTGGGGTGTTTCCATCATCCTGGTTACATTTTTATTGAAGCTGGTGTTTTATCCGCTGACCGCAGCCGGCTACCGTTCGATGGCCAAGATGCGCGCCGTCACGCCCCGCATCAAAGCCATCCAGGAGCGCTACAAGGACGATCGCGAGCAACTCGGTCGCTCCATGATGGAGCTGTACAAACGCGAAAAGATCAATCCGCTGGGTGGCTGCCTGCCGATGATCGTGCAGATTCCGGTCTTCCTGGCGTTCTACTGGGTGCTGCTCGAAAGCGTGGAGATGCGCCAGGCGCCCTTCTTCGCCTGGATCAGCGATCTGTCCGCACGCGATCCGTTCTTCATCCTGCCGCTGCTCATGGGCGCGGCGATGTTCGCGCAGTTCAAGTTGACGCCCACGCCCACGACGGACCCGATGCAGGCCAAGGTGTTCCAATTCATGCCCATCGTCATGACCGGCATGATGGCCTGGTTCCCCGCGGGTCTGGTGCTGTACTGGCTCACGAACACGCTGCTCTCGATCGCCCAGCAGTGGCGCATCAATCAGGTGGTCGCCGGCGAGGCCAAGACGGCCAAAGCCAAGGCGTGAGTTGGACGGCGATGAACCATGGGTGTCGGCGCGCACACTGACACCATCGTCGCCATTGCAACTCCCAGCGGCCGGGGCGGCATCGGCCTCGTGCGGGTATCTGGAACAGCGGTGCCCGCGATTGCTGAAGCCATCTGCGGTCGAACACCCGAGCCACGCGTTGCACGCGTACGATCCTTCATCGACGCCACAGGCGCGCTGATCGATACAGGCCTCGCGCTGTATTTCCCGGGTCCCGGTTCCTACACCGGCGAAGACGTGCTCGAGTTGCACGCGCACGGCAGTCCTGTCGTACTCGATCTGCTGCTCGCACGCATTACCGAGCTCGGTGCACGCCTGGCCGAACCCGGCGAGTTCACTCGACGCGCTTTTCTCAACGACAAACTGGATCTCGCTCAGGCCGAGGCTGTTGCGGACCTCATCGACAGCAGCTCGGTGCAAGCCGCCCGCGCCGCCATGCGCTCGCTACAAGGTGAGTTCTCGCGAGCCGTGACGGCGTTGGTCGAAGCGTTGGTTCAAACGCGCATGTACGTCGAGGCAGCCATCGATTTCCCGGAAGAAGAAGTCGATTTCCTGAGCGACACTTCCTTGCACACGCGCCTCGCCGGCATCCGCGAAGACTTGCATCGTTTGTTGGCTCGGGCTGAACAGGGAGCGCTGCTACGCAACGGTTTCAAGGTCGTGATCGCCGGCAAACCCAACGCCGGTAAATCAAGCCTGCTGAACGCACTGGCGGGTTACGACGCGGCCATCGTCACCAGTGTCCCGGGCACGACACGCGATGTGCTGCGCGAACAGGTGAACATCGACGGCCTCGTCATTCAACTCGCCGATACAGCCGGGCTGCGCGACGAGGCGGATATCGTCGAAGCCGAGGGCATCCGCCGTGCCCAGCGCGAAATGCAGCACGCCGATCACGTGTTGTACGTCGTCGATGTGTCGCGCCCGGAGTTTCCCGTGGGTCTCGCTGCGGAACTCGAACCGCTGCGCGGTGGAGCAACCCTGGTTTTCAACAAAATCGATGTGTCCCGGCCTGCGGCCGCGCTCGATCTATCGCTTCCGGTTGTCGCCATCTCAGCGGCGACGCACGCGGGACTGGATGAGCTGCGTTCCCATTTGAAGCGCATCGCCGGCCAACACGCCGACGGCGAAGATGTATTCCTGGCACGGCGCCGGCATCTCGATGCGCTGCACCGCGCGGAAAGTCATCTTCAACAGGCCGAGTACCAGTTGCAGCACCAGCGAGCCGGCGAACTGGCGGCCGAAGAGCTGCGCCGGGCACAGGAAGCGTTGTCCGAGATCACCGGTGAGTTCACTTCCGACGATCTGCTCGGCAGGATCTTTGCCTCGTTCTGCATTGGAAAGTAGCGCGTGGTCTAGAATCCACGCCCTCTGACGGGATGTTCGTTATGCGATTTCCGGAAACCTTTGACGTCATTGTCGTGGGCGGCGGCCACGCCGGTACCGAGGCTGCGCTCGCCTCCGCGCGCCGCGGCAGTCGCACGCTATTGCTCACGCACAGCATCGAAACGCTGGGGCAGATGAGCTGCAATCCCGCGATCGGCGGCATCGGCAAAGGCCATCTCGTGCGGGAAATCGATGCGCTCGGCGGCGCGATGGCCCGAGCCGCCGATCGTGCCGGCATCCAATTCCGCACGCTGAATGCCAGTAAAGGGCCGGCCGTGCGTGCCACTCGTGCGCAAGCCGATCGGGTGCTGTATCGCGCCGCAATTCGATCGATGCTCGAAGGGCAGCAGAATCTCACCTTATTCCAGCAGGAAGCCGCCGACCTGCTATTGGAAGGCGAGTGCGTCAGCGGCGTCGTCACCCAGTCGGGTATCGAATTTCGTGCGCGCTGCGTGGTCCTGACCGTCGGCACGTTTCTCGCGGGCAAGATCCACATCGGACTCACGAATCACCAGGGCGGCCGCGCCGGTGACCCACCGTCGAATCGCTTGGCTGCGAAGCTCCGTGAATTGCCGTTGCGGGTTGGGCGACTGAAAACGGGTACACCGCCGCGTATCGATGGCAGCACGATCGACTATCGCGATCTCGCCATTCAGCACGGTGACGACCCGCGTCCGGTGTTCTCGTTCCTGGGCAAGCGCGACCAGCATCCGCAACAACTGCCGTGCCACATCACGGCAACGAACGAGCGCACGCACGAAATCATTCGCGCCGCCACGGATCGCTCACCGCTGTTCACGGGCGTGATCGAAGGCGTGGGTCCGCGCTACTGCCCATCGGTCGAAGACAAAGTCGTCCGCTTTGCCGAGAAGCTTTCGCATCAGATCTTCATCGAACCCGAAGGCCTGAACACGCGCGAGATCTACCCCAACGGAATCTCCACGAGCCTGCCGTTCGACGTGCAGTATGAGTTCGTACGCTCGATCAAAGGTTTCGAGCGCGCGCATATCACGCGACCCGGTTACGCGATCGAATACGACTTCTTCGATCCGCGCGATCTCACGTACAGCCTGGAGAGCAAGTTCATCGCCGGCTTGTTCTTTGCTGGCCAGATCAACGGCACGACCGGCTACGAGGAGGCAGCTGCCCAGGGCTTGCTCGCCGGTACCAACGCAAGCCTCAAAGCAAGCGGGCGCGAGGCTTGGTGGCCTCGACGCGAAGAGGCGTATCTCGGCGTGCTGGTCGACGACCTCATCACTCGCGGCACACGCGAGCCATACCGTATGTTCACCAGTCGAGCCGAGTACCGCCTACTCCTTCGTGAGGACAACGCGGACTTGCGCCTCACGCCGCGTGGCCGGGAGTTGGGATTGGTCGACGATACGCGCTGGTCATTCTTCGAACGCAAACGCGAGCAGCTCACACACGAGCGAGCACGGTTGAGCGAGCTCGTCGTGCATCCGCATCATCTCGATGTCCAAACCGCAGCCGACTTGGGTTCCACATTGAATCGGGAAGCACATGCCTTCGAGCTGCTGCGCCGACCGGAAGTGAGCTATGCAGCGTTGTGTGGCGTCGCCAGCGTCGGCTTGCCGGCCTGGATGCAAGCGAGCGATGCGGATGAACGGCTCGTTGAACAAGTGCAACTGCAGCTCGAAGTCGAAGCCAAATATGCGGGCTACATCGATCGGCAAGCGCAAGAGATCGAACGTCAGCGGCGTCACGAGGAAACTCGCCTGCCCGCAGATCTCGACTACGGCAGCGTGCGCGGCCTGTCGACGGAAGTGCGTCAACGGCTGCGCGAAGCTCAGCCATTGAGCGTGGGTCAGGCAGGGCGCATTCCGGGTGTTACACCCGCAGCGGTTTCGCTGCTTCTGGTCCATCTGAAGCGCCACGGCACGGCATCGCGTTCGCAACGCGCAGGATGAGCCCGGTACGAGTGAGCTGGCGCATCGTCGTTGCGCTGAGCTCACTCGTCTTGCTTGCCGCCTGCGATCGCGATCCCGCAGAAGCGGTATCTCGTCCGCCGCACATGCTCCTGCGCGGCAACGGTCCGGAACCCGAATCGCTCGATCCGCAGAAAGCGCGCCAGGATTCCTCGCTGAACATCCTGCGCGATGTGTACGAAGGGCTCACAGGCCTCGATGCGCGCGCCGAACCCATTGCCGCCGCGGCACAAAGCTGGGATATCAGCCTCGATGGATTGCAGTACCGATTCCAACTGCGGCCGGGATTGAAGTGGTCCAACGGCGAGGCACTCACCGCAGCCGACTTTGCTGCCGCGCTGAGGCGACTCGTTGATCCCAGGACCGCTGCACCGTACGCGCAGATGCTGGCGCCAGTGGTGAACGCGGCCGCGATTGTCCGGGGTGAGCTACCGGTGAACGCATTGGGTGTGGCTGCGCTCGATGACCGCAATCTCGAAATCACCCTCAGCCATCCCGCTCCCTACTTGCTCGGTGTGCTTGCACATCCAGCGACGTTTCCGATCTACACCCGCGCGACAACCGATTCAGCGCTCGTGTCGAACGGTGCTTATCGACTGCGTGAGTGGCGCGCAGGTTCCTACGTGCAGCTGGAACGCAACCCGCATTACTGGCAGAGCAGCGCCGTTGCGATTCCGCTCGTGCGCTACGAGCACACGCAAGACCCGGGCACGGAGCTGCGGCGCTTCCGCGCCGGCGAGCTCGATATCACTTATACGATTCCCGGCCAGCAGACTCGCTGGATCGAGCAGCATCTGGGCACGCAGTTGCAAGTCGAGCCGCAGCTCGGCGTGTATTACTACGGTTTCAATCTGCGCGCGCCGCCGTTTGCCAATCAACCCAACCTTCGTGAGGCGTTGTCGCTCGTCATCGAACGCGATCGGCTCGCGGCTCAAGTCACGCGCGCGCACGAACAACCCGCCTGTAGCTGGGTGCCGCCCGGCGTGGCCAACTACTCGCCTCAACCACTCTCGAGCTGCATCGGTACGCACGCTGAGCGGGTTGTGCGTGCGCGCAGCTTGTATGCGGCCGCGGGTTACAGTCGTGAGCGACCGCTGGAAGTCCAGCTGCGTTACCCGGTCGGCGATCTGCACAACCGTTTGGCCGTGGTGATCGCGGCAATGTGGAAAGAAGCATTGGGCGTGCGCACGACGTTGCGTGCGGAAGAACCACGGGCGCTCAATCAGGCGGTCGCAGCGGGAATCGACGTGCAGATATTCCGCGCGAGTTGGATCGCGGACTACAACGATGCCTGGTCGTTTCTGCAATTGGCGCAATCGGATTTCGGTGTGAACCTCACCGGCTATCATCGTGCGGAGTTCGATGCATGCCTCGCACGCGCAGCAGCGGCGCATGACCCCTATACGCGACGCGCTGCACTCGAACAGGCCGAACGATTACTGCTCGCGGATCATGCGCTCGTGCCGCTGTACTTCTACGTCAGCAAACACCTCGTGAGCCCGCGCGTGCAGGGTTTCGCGAGCAATGTGCTCAACGTGCAATACAGCCGGCAGCTCGGGCTCGTGAGCGGTGAGTCACAGCAGTGAAACCTGCCGCCCCTGGGGATGTGAACCCCTTCATCGTTTCAAGTAGCCAGGCCGACTAAGCTAACGGCTCCTCGTTCTGCGCAAGAACATCGAGCAATGACCTGGTTCGTCCTTTTTGCCACGACTGTATTTGGCCTGTACTTCTGGCGGCAGTACCGCGAGCGCCAGATGGAGCTCAATAGCCCGTTGGCCGACCATCGGCTGGGCCTTCGGCACATTGGCGACCTCGTCGTGCTGGAGCGCGGCCTTCCCGGCGGCACGGGCAGTGTGCGCCTGGGCAATCGAGAGTGGGCCGTTCGTGGGCCGAGCTTGCCCGCGGGTTCCAAAGTGCGTGTTATCGGCGTGGACGGTACGGTCTTACTCGTCGACCGTGTGGGTAAGTGAAGCTGCGGTCGCAGCCCTCGTTAAGGTAAACACTGCTGTTCGCGTTGCGCGCGCGTCCCGAAATCCTGCCAATACTGCTCCGCGATCTTCCGCGCCTGTTCCTGCAGCCTGCTGCCGCTTGCTTTCTCATACGCGACGACGTTCTCGCGCAATAGTCGGAACATCGGCAGATAGTGATCGCCGAAGCACCCCGCCTCATTGAGACGCTGGCCGAAATATTGCCACGCCAGGCGCTGGTCCATCGGCAGTCGTGCGGCCCATGGCATCCGTGCAATGGATGCATAGGCATCGCGCTGTCCATCGCGCGCCGCATCCAGACCAAACACGACGGCACCCGATATATCGCCTGGATGACCTTCGCATCCCAGCGCCATGCAGTTCGCGAGGTCCAGCTTCGCCTGCGATGAGCTGCGCCCGGCTTGCTTCAACAACACGCGAATGCTGGCGACGTTCTCGGTCTGTTCGCCGCGTTGCACAGCAATCAATCGATGCATCGCCAACGCGTACTGAGCTGGCGCGTAGTTCTTGCTCGCGGCCTGTTGCAAGAGCTCTTCCACACGAGCAGGGCGCGTCTCCAGGCGTGCAAGCTCCGTCACACTCATCGGTTCGCCCGCATCGGCGGTCTCACGCAGCTGTGCTTCGATCAACCGATAGTCGAACCGCGCCTGCTGACAGGATCTGCTCGCAGCCGCCTCGTAGTCGAGCTCCATGTCCACGAGTTTCTGCAGGCGCGTTGCCTCTGGCTCGCTGAGTTGCGGACGCAGTTGCTCCAGCAACTTCGGATCACGGTGTCGATCGCGTGGCGGAATATGGCTGCACCAGTGCTGCACGCGAATCAATGCAATGTTCGTCGCTGGATCGTTCGCTTCGGCTTTCGCGCTGAGCTGTGCGACGGCACTTGCAACATCCGCGCGAGCCAACGCTTCCACGACAGACGCATCGACCTTGAGATTGGCAAACCGCTGGCGGTGCGAGACACGTACGAGCTGCGGCTGCAGCTGTTGCGGATCGGTCGTTGCGGCAGTGTCGGTCGGCGCAGTCGGAGCGGTGGTCGATGGTGCCGTCGTGATTTTCGACGGCGCCTCGATGCCGTATGCCGGCCCCATCGCCAGCAAAAGCAGTAAGAGCCATCGCTGCCACATAGGCCCGCCTCGTGTGCTTAAGGAGTCGCACCCTCAGTGAGGAGATCGTATTCAACCTGCACGGATGCGTTGAACGTCATCTCGCCACGCTGATAACTCTGCGCCGAGTCGCTCGATTCTGCCGCAGCACTCATGACCTTCATGCGCATCGGCATCGGCGGCGGAACGACACCGGATGACGCCGAAATCGTGCGCGGCGAACCGACTTTTGCACCTGCAGCCTTCGCGAGCGTTTCGGCGTTCGAGCGTGCATCGGCCACGGCTTTGCCCAACGCCTCGCGCTCCAAGTCGCGGCGGCGGCTGGAGTCGAGCTGCGGATCGCCAATCTGATTGACGCCGGCGGCAAACGCTCGTTCCAACAGCGTGCCCAGTTGATCGAGCTGCCTCAGCTCGACTTCAACTTGCCGCGCGACGTAGTACCCCAGCAGACGCCGATCACGCCCTTCGTTGTTCCAGTCGTACTCCGGTTGCACTTGTACACGCGTCGTGCGGACGAACTTGGAATCGAGCTTGAGATCACGCGTGAGCTTCAGCACCGCATTGACGCCCTTGTCCACTTCCGCACGCGCTTCCTGCAACGTCGGCTTGCGAGACTCGATCCCCAAGCTCACGAGCGCACGATCGGGCTCGGCACGGACCTCGCCCTGTCCGCTCACATTGACCACGCGATCGGCAGCCATGGCCGGCAGATTGAGGCAGGCACTGAGACACAACGACAGCCAGAAGATTCTCATCGGCGAAATGCTCCTTGGGCGAATTTGGGTCATTGCAGCAGTTGCCCGACGAGCTGCTGCACCTCGGAACGTTGGGCGGCGAGGTGCTCACCTCGACCTTTGAGGATCAGAACCAGATCTTCCACAGCCCGTTCGAACTCGTCATTGATCACGACGTACTTGAACTCGTTCCAGTGCGACATGTCGGCGATGGAGTCACGTAAACGGCGTGCAATGACCTCATCGGTATCGGTCGCACGACCTCGCAGCCGTGCTTCGAGCGCAGTGCGCGAAGGCGGCAGGATGAAAATGGATTCACACTCGGGCATGGTTTTGCGCACCTGCTGCGCGCCCTGCCAATCGATCTCGAGCAGCACGTTTGCGCCCTGTTCCAGCAACCCTTCGACTTGCGAGCGCGATGTGCCATACCGGTTGTCGAACACGCAGGCGTGCTCGAGAAACGCACCGGCCGCGATCATCCGCTTGAACTCCTCCTCATCAACGAAGAAGTAGTCGTGTTCGGGTTTCTCATTCGGACGCGGCTTGCGGGTGGTGTACGAGATCGAGAAGCGGAGCTCCGGCTCACGCTGTATGAGCGCACGCACGAGCGATGTCTTGCCAGCGCCCGAGGGCGCCGCGATCACGAACAAGCGGCCGCGTGTCACAGTCATGCGCGCTGTTACTCGATGTTCTGAATCTGCTCGCGCATCTGCTCGATGATTACTTTCATGTCGACAGCCGCGCGCGTGGTCTCCACATCCTGCGATTTCGATGACAGCGTATTCGCTTCGCGATTCAGCTCCTGCATGAGGAAGTCCAGCCGCCGGCCCGCCGGCTCGTTCGAGTCGAGCGCGGACGCGATTTCGGTGAGATGGCTGCCGAGACGGTCGAGTTCTTCGTCCACGTCCATGCGCTGCGCCAGGATGGCGAGCTCTTGTTCCAGGCGATCCATGGCGGGCGTGACCTGAAGCTGTGCGATGCGATCCAGAACGCGCGCGCGCAGGCGCTGCGAGATCTCGGGCAACCGAGCCTTCACGATGGCAACTTGCGACTGCATTGCAGCGCACCGCTGCAGCAGCATTTCGCGGATGCGCTCGCCTTCGCGTGCGCGCATCTCGTTGAGCGCCGTCAGCGCTTCCCCCAGCAACTCGAGCGCTTCTTGCAGGATGGGAGAGCTGTCCTGTTCCGCTTCCTTCACGGCGCCTGGCCAGCGCAACACATCGATTGCCTTGATCGGCTCAGGATCGCCGATCTGGATCTGAATCGCGCGCAGTCTCTCGATGACGGCTTGCACGATGGCGATGTCGACTTGCAGCTCGCGGATGTTGCCGGCAGTGGGCTTGAATGTGATCGTGGCATCCACTTTGCCGCGCCGAAGTGCAGCGCCAATCAATTGACGCAGCTCAGGATCGACGGCGCGCAGATCCTCCGGCAAGCGTGAAGAGATTTCGAGATAGCGATGGTTTACCGTGCGCAGCTCGCAGATGAGCGTGCCCCATGGTCCCTGGCGCTCGCGCCGGGCGAATCCTGTCATGCTGCGAATCATGCGTGCGTCTGGATGTAAGGTACCGTGGGAGAAAGTCGTGGGCTGTCGCGGCTCGAGCCGCGATGCTATAAAGCGCCGCCCCAGTGTCGTTAAGTGTAGCAGCGAAGAGCGTTCGCGCCGGAGCCCGCAGTTGCGGATCGAGCATGCAGAGTTGAGCCTGGTCGGTGACCGGGAAGACAATCAAGATCGCGTCAGCGTCGCCGTGAACGGCAATGCTGCCTTGATGATCGTGATCGATGGGATGGGCGGGCACTCGGACGGTAGCCGGGCTGCCGACACCGCTCTGCAGAGTCTGTTGCAGTCGTTTTCCCAAACCACGGCGCCGCTGTTCGATCCGATCGGCTTTCTGCACCTGGCGTTGAGTCGAGCGCATGACGACGTGGCCCGGCTCGGCAGCAGCCTGTCGGTGGACTCCCGTCCACGCGCGACGATTGCCGTCTCGCTCGTGCAGGATGGCGCGGCCTATTGGGCACACATCGGCGATAGCCGCATTTATCTCATCCGCACCGGTCGGGTCGTGCGGCGCACGCGCGATCACAGTCATGTCGAGCTGCTGCTGCGTGAGGGGAAGATCACGGAGTCGGAAGTGGCCACGCATCCCATGCGCAACTTCGTCGAGTGCTGTCTCGGCGGCGATCCCGCCATCCCCGAGATGAGCATCAGCACGCGTCAGCTACTGCAGCCCGGGGACGTGCTGCTCCTGTGTACGGATGGCATCTGGGCAAATTTGAGCGATCAGGACATCGGCATGTTCTTTCGTCCTGACTACGAGGATTTGCGCGCGTGGCTGGAAGCACTCGGTCGGCGCGCCGTCCAGGCGGCTTCACCCTTCAGCGACAACTCGACGGCCGCGGTTCTGCGCTGGCAGGGGAACTAGCCGTGAGCATCCCACAGCGTCCGAGCGGTCGTGCGCCGGAGCAATTGCGTCCGGTCCGCATCGAACGCCAGTTCACGCGTCACGCCGAAGGCTCGGTGCTGATCGCCTTCGGGCATACGCAGGTGTTGTGTACCGCCAGCGTCGAAGACGGCGTGCCGCCGTTCTTGCGCAATAGCGGCAAGGGATGGGTCACGGCGGAATACGGCATGCTGCCGCGTGCGACGCATACGCGTTCGCCGCGCGAAGCTGCGCGCGGCAAACAAAGCGGTCGCACGTTGGAGATTCAACGGCTCATCGGCAGAGCACTCCGATCGGTCGTCGACCAGAAGGCGCTTGGCGAACGCACCATCACGCTCGATTGCGACGTGCTGCAGGCGGATGGCGGTACGCGCACGGCATCGATCACGGGTGCTTATGTCGCCATGGTGGACGCAGTGGATTCGCTGCTGAAGCGAGGTGCATTGCGCAGCAATCCCATTCACGGACAGATCGCTGCGCTGTCGGTCGGCATCTGGTCGGGAATTCCGATCGTCGATCTCGACTACGCCGAGGATTCGAGCGCCGAGACAGACATGAACGTCGTCATGAACAACGGCGGTGCCTTCGTCGAAATTCAGGGAACGGCTGAAGGGCATGCTTTCCGACGACACGAGCTGGATGAGTTGTTGAACCTCGCGGCGGGCGGCGTCGGCGAGTTGCTGTCGCTGCAAATGCAGGCGCTCACCTCGCGCTGAATCCCATGCGAGTGGTCCTTGCCACGCACAACGCGCACAAATGCGCCGAACTGCAGGAGCTGCTGGCCGGTACCCACATCGAACTCGTGGCGCTGTCGGCGTTCACGCGCGAGAGTGCGGCCGAAACGGGGCTGACCTTCATCGAGAACGCCCTGCTCAAAGCCCGCTTCGCTGCGCACGCGTCCGGACTGCCGGCAATCGCCGATGATTCGGGTCTTTCGGTCGATGCGCTCAACGGGGCACCCGGCATCTATTCCGCCCGGTTCGCCGGGATCGGTGCTTCCGATCAGGACAATCTGGAACGATTACTCGACGCTCTTGCAGATACGCCCGAGTCGCTGCGCACGGCTCGCTATCACTGCGCGCTCGTGTATCTGCGCTTCGAATCCGATCCCGCGCCGATCGTGTGCCACGCAACCTGGGAAGGTCGTATTCTGCGTGCGCCCAGGGGCGCGGGTGGCTTTGGCTACGATCCGATTTTCGAAGTGGATGGCCTCGGTTGTAGTGCGGCCGAACTGAGTCGAGCCGACAAGAACCGCTCGAGTCATCGCGGACTTGCGCTCGCGCAGCTGTTGCAAGCGCTGCGGAACGAGCCGAAGGTGTTGGCGTGAGTACGCTGCCGCCGCTCGCCTTGTATGTGCACATGCCCTGGTGTGTGCGCAAATGTCCGTACTGCGACTTCAACTCGCATCGCGCACCCGGCACGCTGCCCACGGCGGACTACGTCGACGCGCTGCTTGCGGATCTCGACTACGACATTGCCGCCGGAATGATTCGAGACCGCGAGCTCATCTCGATCTTCATGGGCGGCGGCACGCCGAGTCTGTTCAGCCCTGCGGACATCGGTGTGTTGCTGGAGGGCGTACGCGCGCGCGTGCGCTGCTCCGACACGATCGAGACCACGCTGGAGGCGAATCCCGGGACGATCGAACGAGGAGCGTTTCGCGACTATCGCGCGGTCGGGGTCAATCGCGTCTCACTGGGTGTGCAGAGTTTCGCCGATCGATCGCTGCAGCGGCTCGGTCGAATCCACTCGTCCCGAGAGGTGTTCACCGCAGTGGATGAGCTGCACGCCGCCGGGCTGGACAACTTCAATCTCGATCTCATGTACGCGCTGCCCGAACAAACGTTATCGGGTGCCGTCGCCGACGTGAACGCGGCCATCGCGTTGCAGCCCGCCCATCTCTCCCACTACGAGCTCACGCTCGAGCCGGGAACGGTCTTCCACAGACGTCCGCCGCAGGTTCCCAGTGGAGACGAGGCCTGGGAAATGCAGGAGGCCTGTCAGGCGTTACTGGCTGCAGCGGGATACGAACAGTACGAAATCTCGGCGTACGCACGCACGGCGCGTCAGTGCCGCCATAACGTGAACTATTGGCAGTTCGGAGACTATCTGGGCATCGGAGCAGGTGCACACGGAAAGCTGACGCTCGAAGGTGGCATCGTGCGAACCGTACGACAGAAACAACCGCGACAATACTTGACGGGTGCGGCCGCTGATCGTGTCGAGCGCAGCCAAGTAGCTGCTCAGGTGGTCGCATTCGAGTTCATGTTGAATGTGCTGCGCCTGCGCGCCGGGTTCGAGTCGGAGCAGTTCGAAAACTTGACGGGCGTCTCCGTAGACACCATCACGCCGCAGCTCGAGAAGGCGTGCTCGCGAGGTTTGCTGGAGGCCGACTCCGGCTACTGGTTTACCACCGAGCTGGGGCGTCGTTTTTTGAACGATTTACAGCTGCTGTTCTTGCCTCCGGAGCCCGCCCGAAGTGTTGCAAGTTCGTGAACTGACGCACAAATTTCCTCCGCGTGCGGGTGAGTTCGAAGGCTGTTGCGCGGTTGTTATACACACGCAAAAAGCAGTTCCCTGGAAGCCGCCATTACGTTACCGCAATGGATGAGGCGCGCTAGCAACCACATGTAAGTCTTTGACGGTTCAGGGTAAAAACGCCTGATCAAATTTTGATCAATGTAGTAATGACATATTTCTGTAGCCTGCAGAGATCGCCGGCAGAGCAGTCGTCCACAGACTTATCCACAAACTTTGTGGATAACCCCTAGGCCGTGTGCCGGACGGCCGAGGCTTCGGCAAAAATCTAACGCGCGACGTTGCTTTGACTATTGTGAGGCCCCCATCAGGTGGCTACACTGCGCGACCTTTTTCCCGGGCGAGCCATCGTGATGAAAGCCGGAATCCATCCCGAGTACAAAGAAATCACCGTCACGTGCAGCTGCGGCAGCACGTTCCCGACGCGTTCGACCCTGGGCCACGATTTGCAGATCGAAGTGTGCTCGAGCTGCCATCCGTTCTTCACGGGCAAGCAGAAGATCGTGGACACCGGTGGACGGGTCGACAAATTCCGCAAGAAGTACGCCCGGGCCTGATCGGGCGTCGATTGCTGAACGAACCCAAGGGCGCTACGGCGCCCTTTTTGTTGCGCACGATTTGCCTGAACGACAAAGGTCGCCCTGGAATTGCCGTCGTCGCCGCAGGTCTATCTGGAGAGACGTGAGCTGTTCTCGCCGCGGCGTTACGATTCTCTCCGCGGGTCCCCTTCGCCACGTATTCAACCGTTGTTCAAGCCCACCCTGCGTAACTCGATGCCCCTCGCCGCTCTGGAGAATCGCATGACCGCCCGTCTGTTCCGCGCATTGTTCGCCAGCTGCACGCTGCTCGCGCTGACCAGCTGCGCCATGAACCCTGTGACGAAGCGCCCGGACATGGTGATGTCGTCCGAAAAAGGGGAAATCGAAAAGGCGCGGCAACTGCATCCCATCCTGCTGCAACAGATGGGGGGTGCTTACGACGACCAGCGTTTGCAGGAGTACGTCAATGAGGTCGGTCAACGGGCCGCAAAGGTCAGCCAGCGCCCCAATCTCACCTACACCTTCACCGTGCTGGACAGCGAGGACATCAACGCCTTCACGACCGGCGGCGGCTACGTCTACGTCAGCCGTGGAATCCTCGGCTACTTGAACTCGGAGGCGGAGCTGCTGGCGGTTCTCGGACACGAGATTGGCCACGTGAATGCACGCCACCCTGTCAAGCGGCAGACGCAGTCAACCCTGGCCGGTATCGGCGCTGTTGCGGTGGGAATCTTCACCGGCAGCGGCGATCTTGCGAATCTCGCAAACTACGCCGGTGCGGCCATCGTCACAGGCTACGGTCGCGACATGGAATTGGAGGCTGATCGTTTGGGCGCCGAGTACCTCGCGCGGCTCGACCTCAAGCCTTCTCACATGATCGATGTGGTGCGACTGCTCAAGAATCAGGAACTATTCGAACTCCAGCGGGCTCGGGCCGAAAAACGCGAGCCGCACGTCTACCACGGCGTGTTCGCTTCGCATCCTGACAACGACACCCGTCTGACGGAGGTCGTGAGTGCCGCCAACAAGCTCAAGAGTCCGGCGAACGAGGCCGACCCTGGCCGGGAGCGCTATCTCAAGGCGATCGACGGCGTGCCCTTCGGCGCCAGCCGAGCGCAAGGCGTGTTGAAGGCCAACCGCTTCTACCACAGCGACATGGGCTTCACGCTCGCCTTCCCGAGCGGCTGGACCGTGCAGAACATGGCTGATCGGCTCGTCGCCGCATCGCCCGCGAAGGACAGTTTGATCCAGATGCAAACTCAGGCGCCGCCACCGAACATGGGTCCTCGTGAACTGCTGTCGCGGCTGTTGGCCAATTCCAGCGCGGGCGCGCCGGAACTGCTCGATGTGAACGGACTGCAAGCGTATACGGCGGTGGCCCGCAGCACGGCCACTCCCTTTGGCACCGGGCCCGCGCGCTACGCAGTCGTCTACTACAACAATCTCGCGTACGTGTTTGCGGGCGCGAGCAAGGCGTCGCGCGGCAGCCCGGCAGCGGACCCGCTCTTCATGTCCACGATCAAGACCTTCCGCCGGCTACGTGAAAGCGAGTTCGCCTTGGCCGAGCCGAACAAGATCAAGACGATCACGGTACCGCAGGGCGCCACGATCGCCGATGTGGCCAAGAACTCCCCGCTCAAGGACTATCCGGTCGAGACGCTCCGTCTGATGAACGACCTGTATCCCAATAAGGAGCCGCAGGCGGGCCAGCTGTTGAAGGTTATCGAATGAGCGCGCGTCGGGTCCCGCGGACTGGCGCGCCCGATGCTTGATTCCCGGGGATCCTCATGTAAGGCTCCCGGCCTCTTTGAGCCCGTGCACGAAATCCATCTGGTTTGCGCAGATTATTAGGTAAGACCATGGCCCCGTCCGATAACTCGTTTGAGCTGATCAATACCGCGAATGGCAAGCGCTCCACTCTTCCGGTCAGGAAAGGAACGCTGGGTCCGGACGTAGTCAGTATCGGCGCACTGGGCAAGGACCATGGCGCCTTCACCTTCGACCCGGGCTTCATGTCGACTGCCGCCTGTGAAAGCAAGATCACGTTCATCGATGGCGATCAGGGCGTGCTGCTCTATCGCGGTTATCCGATCGAGCAACTGGCCGAGAAGAGCAATTTCCTGGAGGTGGCGTACCTGCTGATCAACGGCGAGCTGCCGACCGCGCAACAGCTGTCCGAATTTACGCACGCGATCCAGTACCACACGATGATCAACGAATCGCTGCTGCGATTCTTCAACGGCTTTCAGTACAACGCCCATCCGATGGCGATGTTGTCGGGTGTCGTGGCCTCGATGGCGGCCTTCTACCACGACTCGATGGACATCCATAACCCGCGCCATCGGGAGATCTTTGCGCATCGGATCATTGCGAAAATTCCGACCATCGCTGCGGCCGCTTACAAGCATGCGCTCGGTCAGCCGTTCATGTATCCGCGCAACGATCTCGACTACTGCTCCAATCTCCTGCACATGTTCTTCGCCGTACCGTGCGAGAGCTACAACATCGATCCCGTGCAGGCGCAGGCGTTGGATCTGTTGTTCATCCTGCATGCCGATCATGAGCAGAATGCGAGCACTTCCACCGTGCGCCTCGCCGGCAGCACGGAAGCCAATCCGTACGCGGCAATCTCCGCGGGCATCTCTGCACTGTGGGGACCGGCGCACGGCGGTGCGAACGAAGCGGTATTGGCGATGCTCGAGCAGATCGGCACGGCAGACAACGTGTCCAAGTTCATTGCACGCGCGAAAGACAAGAACGACAACTTCCGCTTGATGGGCTTCGGCCATCGCGTGTACAAGAACTTCGATCCGCGGGCCACGATCATCCGCGCGATGTGCCACAAGGTGCTGGCGAAACTCGGCAAGTCCGACAATCCATTGTTCGAACTCGCGCTACGTCTGGAGGAGATCGCGTTGAAGGACGAGTACTTCGTCGAACGCAAGCTCTATCCCAACGTCGACTTCTACTCCGGCATCATCTACAGCGCCATCGGCATCCCGCAGTCGATGTTCACCGTGATGTTCGCGATCGCACGCACGGTGGGATGGGTCGCCCATTGGCAGGAGATGATTTCCGATCCGCAGATGAAGATCGGTCGTCCGCGGCAGTTGTATCTCGGACCGACGAAGCGCGACTACAGCGAAATCAACAAGCGCTAGCCCCGGTAAGCATTCTCGTGATCCAGCGGCGCGCTCTGATCCAGCAGAGCGCGCACTTCACCCAGGCCTGCGCGGCGCATCGGTCTGCCATCGACAGGGCTCGAGGGCGCTTGTCGAATTCCATCGAGCGGAAAGATCACTGCATCGATCGCGTGCGAGCCCGCCTGAAACTTCACGGCGGGATACGCCACGAGACGGTCAGGTTCGTAACGCAAGCGACGTTCGACGATCTCGTGAGGAATGCCACGATCCATCAGCGTGAGCGCCACGCTTTCCGCGCTGTCTGCAAACACATGTAGGTTGATTTCGCTGTGAGCGGATGCAGTGCCGCTCAACACACCACCGACGAGACGCGGCTCGAAGCGAGCCAGCAGCTGCATTGCTTGTTCTGCGGCACGACGCGAAGCCTGCAATGCAATGCCGTGAGTACGGGCACCGAACAATCGATGGTGCTCGGCGAGTGCTGCCTCGATCTCCACATTGCGCGGAAGCACCGCGATGTCTGTGGCACCGAGACGTTCTGCAGCTTTGCGTTTGGCGAGCAGGTAGTCGTCGATGCCTTGCTCGGCCATGATGCGGGCTGCTTCTTGAGCGAGTGCTCGACGCAGGTGATCGGCGCGAGGATTGTTGCGCTTGGGCATGGCCTAGTCTCCGGGTTTCCCGCTCAAAAGAGCGAGTCCTCTGCTTCACGATCGCCTGGGTCACGAGCTCCATCCGATTCGACAGTCGTAGCGCCACCGCCGGAAGGCAGGTGATCCGCCATGAAGATTTCCTGGATCGCGTTGCCGTCGTCTGCAGCCGCCGGCTGGCCTGTGTCTGCGGAGATGCGCATGCTCACGATGCCCGGTGGCTGTGACAACTTCTGTTCGGGTGTATTCCTCAATGCTTCCGCCATGAAGTAGATCCACATCGGCAGCGCGGTCCGTCCACCCTGCTCGCTAGGACCCAGCGAACGCTCTTCATCGAAGCCCACCCACGCCGTACCCACCAATGCGGTGTTGAAACCACAGAACCAGGCATCGCGCCCGTCGTTCGTCGTGCCGGTCTTTCCGGCGAGATCGCTTCGTTTGAGCTGCAACGCCCGCGTCGCGGTGCCGCGCTTCACCACGTCGGACATCATGTCCGTCATCAGATATGCATTGGCAGCCGACAGCGTACGAGGCGCGAGCGTATCCAGCATCGGATCAGGCGCGGCCGAGCTCTGGACAGCGACGTTTTGAGGAGCCACTGGACCCGTGCCGTCCGTGGTTGAAACCGCTGCTTGCTTCGCCATCGCCTCATCCCAGCACGTTGCGCACACGACGCGCGGATTCGCTTCCAGCGTGACGCGGTTGTCCGGCCCCACCACACGATCGATGAAGTACGGTTGCACGCGGAAGCCGCCGTTCGCGAAAACGGCATAGGCACTTGCCATTTCCAGTGGCGACACCTGCGCCGTACCCAAGGCCAGCGACAAATTGTGCGGCAGGCTATCGGGGATGAAACCGAAATGGCTGACGTGCTCGATCACGGGGCTCACGCCCAGCGAGTGCATGATCCGAATCGACACGAGATTCTGCGAACGCACCAGCGCTTCACGTAAGCGGGTCGGTCCATAGAAGCGGCGCGCATTGTTCTGCGGCCGCCAACTTGCTTCCAACGCCGCATCGTCCAGCACGAAAGGCGCGTCGTTGATGATCGATGCCGGTGTCAGGCCGCGATCCAAAGCAGCGGAATAGAGGAACGGTTTGAATGCCGATCCAGCCTGCCGTTTCGCTTGAATCGCTCGATTGAAGCTGCTCGAAAAATAGTCGAAGCCGCCGACCAAGGCGGCGATCGAACCGTCTTGCGGATTCACCGCGACGAACGCACCTTGTGCTTGCGGGATCTGCACGAGCTGCCACTGACCATTGCGTTGTTGCGCGACGTACACCACATCCCCAACAGCCAAGGCGTCATCCGCCGATTCGAGCTGCGGGCCTACGTTGCCGCCCGGCAGAGGTTTGCGCGCCCATTGAATGCCTTCCCACGCCAGGTTCACGCGGCCCGTGCGCTTTGCGAACGCGACTGCACTCCGCTCACTCACAGTGATGATCACAGCAGGTTCCAATCCCGCTCGCATGGGCGCGGCTTCCAGAGCGGATTGCAAGTCCTGCTCGCGCTCGTTCCCGACCAGAGGCACCCGCGCTGCCGGTCCTCGATAGCCATGCCGTTGATCGTATTCGAGTAGTGCGGCGCGTACCGCGATGTTGGCCGCGCGCTGCAGCTTGCTGTCCACGGTGGTGTCTACTTCGAAGCCACCCGTGTAAATGTCCTCGCCGAAACGGTTGAGCAGATCCAATCGCACCATCTCCGCGACGTAAGGCGCTTCAACCTCGATTGCCGGACCGTGCAACTTGGACTCGAGTGGCGCATTCAGCGCTGTTTGATAGGCCTCTTCAGAGATGAAGTCGTTCGCCCGCATGCGCGCGAGCACATAAGCTCGGCGTTGACGCGCGCGGTCGACGCTGGCTACTGGATTCTGCCGCGAGGGCAGCTGTGCGATGCCCGCGATCAGTGCCACCTCAGGCAACGACAACTGCTGTACGTTCTTGCCGAAGTACACCTCGGCAGCGGCGCCGATGCCGTACGCGCGTTGACCCAGAAAGATCTTGTTGAGGTACAGAGAGAGAATTTCCTGCTTCGTGAACTCGCGTTCGATCTTGAGCGCCAGGAAGATCTCGATGAGCTTGCGCCGATAGGTCTTCTCGGGAGTCAGGAAGATGTTGCGTGCGAGCTGCATGGTTATCGTGCCGCCACCCTGGCTGCGTTCGCCCGACAGGAAGTGCTGAGTCGTCGCTCGCAGCAGCCCTGGATAGTCGATGCCGCGGTGATGGAAGAAATCGTTGTCCTCGGCTGCCAGGAACGCATTGACGATGTGCTGGGGCACGCTCTCGAACGACACCGGGATGCGCCGTTGCTCGCCGAGCTGAGCCATCAGCCGATGGTCGCGGGTGTACACGCGCAATGGCATCTGCAGGCGAACGTCCCGAAGGGTGGCGACGTCAGGAATCGCGGGCCTCAGGTACTGATAGGCGCCGGCGACCGCCAGGAAGGTTGCTCCCGCAATCAATATGAGCGCGCTGATCATCGAACGCAGCGGCGAAGCTAAAATGGCTCTCATCTAGATTCTCTAAGTCCTTGCCTATCAACGGTATCCGGTGCATAGTCGCCCAAAAGAACGCCGCCCGGAATAGGCCGTGCTCTGCTCAGACAAGTCTCGCGGGAATGTGACTTAACTCAACGAGAGTAGCGGTCGACACCGATGAATCGACTACCAGGCCGCAAGCTTGCCAGCTTTCGCGTCCGTAAAATTCTTCGACATGATTCGTGAGCGCCCTCACATTCGACGTAACACGAGCTGCAATATAGTTGCGCCCCGTGCCCACGCCCGCCATCCGATCGTCGTTTAACTGACTGATCATTCAGGGGTTTTCTCGCGTGCTGTTCAACACCAAAGCCAGGCCGATCATCGGACTCGACATCACGACGTCTTCGGTCAAGCTGATCGAGCTCAGCATGAGCGGTGGCCAGTATCGAGTCGAGTCGTACTCCGCCGAGCCCACCCCGCCCAACTCCATCAATGAGAAAGCCATCGTCGATGCCAATGCCGTGGGCGAGGCAATCAAGCGGGCCGTGAAGCGTTCCGGCGCTCGTGCGAAAGAGGCTGCCGTTGCGATCAGCGGCGACGCGGCGATCACGAAGGTCATTCAGATGCCCCGTTCCTTGAGCGAGAACGAGCTCGAGGGGCAGGTCGAGATGCAGGCGGATCAATACATCCCCTTCCCCATGGAGGAAGTGAGCTTCGACTATGAGGTGATCGGGCCTTCGGAAAAGGATCCGGAAAGTCTCGACGTCCTGTTGGTGGCCACCCGCAGCGAGAACGTCGAGCAGCGCATCGCGGCTTGTACTGCGGCCGGACTGACCGCCCGCATCGTTGACGTGGAGGCCTTCGCGCTGGAAAACGCTTGCCGCCTGTTGACCCATCAGATGCCCGATGGCGGCCTCGGTCGAGTGGTGGCAGTCGTGGATTTCGGTGCCAGCAGCACGACCTTCAGCGTGCTGCGTGACCTCAAGGTCATCTATACGCGTGACTTCGCATTCGGCGGCCAGCAGCTGACGGAAGAGATCATGCGCACCTACGGCTTGAGCATGGACGAGGCCGGACGCGCGAAGAAGGAAGGCGGACTTCCCGGTAACTATGAGACCGAAGTCTTGAGCCCCTTCATCGACGACATGTGCCAGCAGGTCAGTCGCTCGTTACAGTTCTTCCTCGCCTCGGGTGCCGGTCGTGAGCAGCCCGAACAGATTTTGATTTGCGGCGGATGCGCCAACATTCCCGGCGCCGCTGAAGTGATTCAGAGCCGAGTCGGTATCGAAGCCTTGCGCGGAGATCCGCTTGGACAGATGAAGGTGAGTCAGAAGGCAAAGGCGCAGGCCGTAAAGAAGGACGCGACTGCGCTGTTGACTGCCTGTGGCTTGGCGTTACGGAGTTTCGACTGACATGCCAAGAATCAATCTACTTCCCTGGCGCGAGGCGGAGCGCAAGCGCAAGCGCCAGGAATTCGGCGTCGGCGCGCTGGCCGCGCTCATCCTGGCGGCAGTGATCGGCTTCGCTTTCAGCTGGCAGATGCAATCCGCCATCGACGATCAGAACGAGCGCAATCAGCTGTTGAAGACCGAGATTCAAAAGCTCGACAAGCAAATCGAAGAGATCAACGGCCTGGACCAACAGAAGCAACGACTGGTTGCACGCATGGAAGTGATTCAACAGTTGCAACGTAGTCGCCCCGAAGCGGTTCACCTGATGGACCAGCTCGTGCGTACCTTGCCGGATGGTGTCTATCTCACGTCTGTGAAACAGACCGACAAGAAGGTACAGCTCAAAGGTATCGCGCAATCGAGCACCCGCGTTTCGGCGTACATGCGCAATATCGAGGGCTCGGAGTGGTTGGATGATCCCTCGCTCGAGATCGTGGAGTCGAAGGGTAGTACGGATAACGGCTCCGAGTTCGTGCTGTACGCGACTCAAACGACTCCCGGCGCTCCAGCTGATGGAGAAGAGACGGCCAAGGTGGCTGCGCGAGGGCCGGCACGATGAACGCTTTTCTTGAGCAGCTGCGGCAACTCGATCCGAATGATCCTGGTCGTTGGCCAGCCGCCTATCGTTTCGGCGCGATTGGTCTGATCCTCCTGATTGCGATTGCGGTGGGATCATACTTCCTGGCATGGAAACCGAAAAAACCGGAGCTCGACCAGGTACGCGCGGAAGAACAACAACTGTTGCAGACACTCGAGCAGAAGGCACGCAAGGCAGCGAACCTCGACGCCTATAAGACGCAGCTGAAAGAAATGGAACAGTCGTTCGGCGCGATGTTGCGGCAGCTGCCGAACAAGACTGAGGTACCGAACCTGTTGGTGGATATCTCTCAGAGCGGTACGGCGGCGGGGCTTGACCAGAAGCTCTTCCAGCCTGCTCAGCAGATCAACAAAGATTTCTACGCTGAACTGCCAATCAAGATTCGCCTGCAAGGTTCATTTCACGCGATCGGTGCCTTCGTCAGCGGTATCGCAGCGTTGCCTCGGATCGTAACCTTGCATGACATCGAAATTGCGCCGATTGGCAAAGATGCCGGCCTCGATCAGCTGCAGTTGGACGTCACTGCGAAGACCTATCGCTACCTGGATGAAGAAGAGCAGGCGGCGCAACAGCCAGCAGCGAACAAGCCCCCCGGAAAGAGATCGTGATCGGCTCACGAGTGCCACTGCATATGAAGCCACAGCGAACAATCGTGTCACTTGCAGCGCTTGCTTTCATGCTCAGCGCTTGCTCCAGCGACATGGATGAACTGCAGCAGCAGATCACCGAGATCAAGGGTCGACCTGGCGAACGCATCGAACCGCTTCCCGAAGTGAAGCCTTACGAAGCGTTCGCCTATCAAGCGAGCGATATGCGCTCGCCATTCATTCCTAGCGCACCCGCTCGCTCCGAGGTCGCGAACGCCGTTCGGCCCGACGTCAAGCGCTCGCGCGAATTCCTCGAACAGTTCCCGCTGGACACACTAAAAATGGTGGGAACGCTTCAGCTGAACGGTCGCAATTACGGACTCGTGCAGGGGAAAGATGGTTTGGTGCATCGAGTTCTGCCTGGCAATTATCTTGGCCAAAACGACGGCCGTGTGCTTGGGATCACGGCTACAAAGATCTCGGTCATCGAGATCGTGCCCGACGGCGTGGGCGGCTACATCGAACGTCCCGCGGCGCTTGCATTGAACGAATGACCTCTCAGGGAGAAATCTGAATGTCCTCCTCAGCCGGTACTACGCCAGCGGTCGTCCACCGCGCGCATCAGACGCGTTGGCGTGGATTTGGAGCCATCGCCTCGTGTTTGACGCTTGTCGCGTTGTCGTTCGGCCCGTCGAACGCGGAAGCCCAAGCCACTCATCGCCTGGAGAGCATCGAAAGTTCTGTGCTCCCCGGTGACAAGGTCGAGCTCAAGCTCAAGTTGAGCGATACAGCGCCGCAACCGCTGAGCTTCACTGTGGACAACCCAGCGCGAATTTCCCTCGATATACCGGACACGGGCATTGCGCTCGCGTCTCGCCGAGTCGATGTGAAAAAAGGCGTGCTGGATACGGTCAACGTCGCCGAAGCGAATGGGCGTACTCGTGTCGTCCTCAACCTTGATCGCATGGTCGCGTATGACACCCGTGCCGAAGGCGACTATATCTACGTGACGCTTGCGAGTAGCGGTGCTGTCCTGGCTCAAGCTTCGAGCGACGCAGCGTCGAGTTCCGCTACTACAAGCCCGAGCCGCATTGCGGCAGCTGTGTCAGGCAGCCGTAGTGTCAGCAATATCGATTTCCGTCGGGGCAGCGATGGATCCGGCCGGGTGATCGTGCAGCTCACAGATGCCAAGGTTCCAGCCGACCTGCGTCAGGAGGGTGGTCGCATCGTTGTGAATTTCGCGAAGACGGCTATACCTGATGCACTCACGCGCCGGTACGACGTGGTTGACTTCGCTACGCCGGTCAACACGGTGGACGCCATGCGCGTCGGTGACACGACTCGATTGGTCATCGGTGCAACCGGCGACTACGAGCAGGTCGCTTATCAATCCGACAATGTCTACACGATCGAAGTGAAGCCGGTCGTCAAGCTGCCACCGCAATTGCAAGACAAGAAGGAATACACCGGTGAGCGCCTGACCCTGAACTTCCAGGACATCGAAACGCGTGCCGTGTTGCAGCTGCTTGCCGATACCAGCGGCCAAAACATGGTTATCAGCGATTCCGTATCGGGCAATGTGACTCTGCGATTACAGAACGTTCCATGGGACCAGGCGCTCGATATCGTCATGCGTACGAAGGGCCTCGACATGCGCCAGGAAGGCAATGTCATCTTCATCGCGCCTGCAGCTGAAATCGCAGCGCGGGAGAAAGAATTGCTTGCTGCGCGTGCGGAAGTACAGGAGTTGGCTCCACTGCGCACTGAGTACCTGCAGATCAACTATGCCAAGGCGTCCGACTTGGCTGCGCTGATCAAGTCAGGACAGAAGAACTCGCTGCTTTCTGAGCGCGGTAGCGTGTCGATCGACGAGCGTACGAACACCCTGCTTCTTCAGGACACGTCGGATCGCCTGAGCGACATTCGGCGCCTCGTCTCGACGCTCGACATTCCTGTGCGCCAAGTGCTTATCGAAGCCCGGATAGTTATCGTCAATGACGATTTCAGCCGCGAGCTGGGAGTCCGCTTCGGCAGCACATTTGCGATCGATCATGGCGGTAGCGATGGCGGCGGCATTATCGGCGCAAACAATTTCGTGACCGAAGACGATGCGTACGTCATCACGCGCGGTAGTCCGGATACGCGCGGAACACCGGGGTTTGTCCAGGGAGATCCCGACAGCCGGTATATGGTGAACTTGCCAATCGCAAATCCCGCCGGT
>DATELY010000235.1:0-14605 GCA_035276085.1 Steroidobacteraceae bacterium
CGCCGATGATGCTTCCTCCGGCTGCGACCAACGCCCCATCGGAATCTGCGCGAGAATGGTCTCGCGGAATTTCTCACCGCGAACGGTTTCAGTCATCGGCGTCTCGACCACGCCGAAGCAGACGGCATTGACGCGAATTTCATACTTCGCCCACTCGCGCGCCGCGCTCATGGTCATGCCGAGCAGGCCGGCTTTGGCAGTCGCATAGTTGATCTGACCGATCGACCCGCGCTTGCCCGCATCGGAGGAGACATTGACGATAGAGCCATGACCACGCTCACCCGCACGCGCCCGCTCGAGCAAATGACTGCCGACAGCCTGTAGAAACAGGAAGCAGCCGGTGAGGTTCACATCGAGCACCTTCTGCCATTGTTCAATGGTCATCTTGTCAATCATCGCCGGGCGTGAGACGCCGGCGTTATTGGCCAGGCAGTCCACCCCGCCCCAAGCGCCAACCACCCGCGCGAGAGCCTGCCGGGCAAACGCGTGAGCAGAAACATCGCCGGAAATTCTGAGAATGCGGTCCTCGTCGGCTTCGATGGCGGCAAGCCCATTCTCGTTCAGGTCAACGGCTGCCACGCGCGCACCAAGCTCCAACGCTCGCTGCACGATCGACAGCCCGATTCCCTGCGCCGCGCCGGTTACCAGAATTCGCTTGCCCTCGAGATCGCTTAAGGTATCCAAATCATTCTCCGAGTGATGGGGAGCAGCCGATCAGCATCCTTTGAAATCTGGACGTCGCTGCTCTGAAAATGCCCGACGCGCTTCGTCATGATCGGACGACTGGCACATGCGATCCTGTGCAGCGCTCTCGGCGGCCAAGAACGCCGCGAATGATGAATAATCGCCATTCAGCAAGGCCTTGGTTTCCGCTACCGTGAGCGGCGCAACCGAAGAGTAACTGCGGGCTTTTGCCTTGGCCGCGTTCAAGGCCTCACCCTTCCCGACCAGTTGATCGGCGAACCCGATTGCAACTGCTTCTTTGCCCGACAACGAGCGCCCGCTGAAGAGGAAGTCTTTGGTTTGCGCGACGCCAACCCGCTTGGGCATCGTCCAGAGCAAACCGCAATCGCCAATCAAACCCATTTTGCCAAACGCGGCACCAAACTTTGCCGTCTCTGAAACGATCATGTAATCGCAGGCCGATGCCAGCGACAGGCCGGCGCCCATGGCATAACCCTCAACCGCGGCAATGAAAGGCTTCGAGCCTTCACACATGAGTTTCACGGTGTCGTGCAAAATCGAATAGCGCAAACGAACGCGATCGATATCGATGGTCTCGCCGCTTTGCATCTGAGCGACATCGGCACCCGATGAAAACACGTCCCCGGCGCCGGTCAGCACGATCGCGCGGCAAGCATCTTCCGCCAGCGCCTCTCTGACGGCATCACGCAAAGCCAGGCGCATCTCGGTCGAAATGGCATTGCGGCGTGCCGGCACATTGAGCGTCAGAATGATTAATTCTTCCTCTCTGGAAACGAGAACAGGTGGTTCAGACATAGGCTCTTGTCCTCTTCTATCAGCACGCCCTTGTGCGCCAGACCAAGCGAGACGTTCCCGTCAGCCGCGTTCAGATAGCGCCTGATTCACGCAAACGCAGTATCCGAACGGCATCGTATCCGAGCTCCTCGGCGAGCACTTGGTCAGTATGTTGTCCGAGCAGCGGAGCGGCGACATGACGTCGAGCGGGAATATCGGAAAACCGCATCGGGTTCTCGACCGTCGGGGTGGTGCCGCCGGAAGGATGCGGTAACTCCGAAATAATTCCGCGCGCCTGTACGTGAGGATCGGTCAGCACATCGGCAAACTCATAAACGGGCGCGGCGACGAGGCCGGCTGCCCCCAGTTCCTCGACCCAGGTCGAAACCGTGCCGCCGCGGAGAATGTCACTCACGATCGCGACCAGGGCTTCTTCATTTTCATCGCGCACTTTACGTGTGGCGAAGCGGACATCGTCGCGCAAATCGGGGCGCCCAAGCACGTCGCACAAACGCGCGAAGTCACGATCCGGTCCCGATACCAGATACATTTGGCCATCGGCGCAGTCGAATACACCGCTGGGTACCCAATGCACGCTCCGCGATCCGCTGCGCGGCGGCTGCTTTCCATCCAGCAATGCTGGAATCAGCGAGAACGCCATCATCGACAGTCCGCTTTCAACCAGCGACAAATCGATGTACTGGCCGGCACCGGTGTTTTGGCGGTGATATAGGGCGGTGACGATCGCAAGCGCCGCGAAAAGGCCAGTCGAGAAATCCATGACGTTCACTGGCGATCTCAGTGGAGGACCGTCCGCTTCGCCGTTGAGGCTCATGAAGCCGCTCATGGCTTGCGCCACAGGATCCAGGCCGGCGCGCTTGTTATACGGGCCGGTTTGCCCGAACCCCGTAATCGAACCGTAGATGATGTTCGGGTTAATGACCTTCAGAGAGGGATAGTCGAGCCCCCGCCGCGCGAGATCGCCTACTTTGTAGTTCTCGACGAACACATCGGCACTTCGCACCAGATCCCGGACGATTTCCTGCCCCTCGGCAGTCGTTATATCGACAGTGATCGAGCGCTTGTTGCGGTTCAGCGCCTGAAATTTTCCGCTGTTGGCCGTATCCCGATTTCCGTTGGCATCGCGAACAAAACCGGGACCCAAACTGCGGAACATGTCGCCGCCCCTGGGATCCTCGATTTTGATGACGTCCGCTCCCAGATCCGCAAGCATCTGACACGCCAGCGGCGCAGCGAGGACGCGTCCCAGCTCGATGACTCTGATATTTTCAAATGGCTGCATATAGCGTTCAGGCTGTGGCATTCATCCCTGCTGCCGCCGGGCACTAAACCCTGCGGACAGAACCCGCGACGGATACCTCGCGCTCCAACGCTTCCCGGTGCGAGGGATGGGCGATCCTGATGAGCGCCTCGATCCGTTCACCGAATGCTTTGGCACGCAGATCAGCGGCGCCATACTCTGTGACGATCAGGTCCGCGTCGCTGCGCGGTGTCGTCACGGGCCCACCGAGCTTGGCGACAATGCGGCTCTTGCCATCGGCTGTGGTACTCGGCAGGGCAATAATTGAGCGGCCGCCACGGGATCGAAGGGCACCCCGTGCAAAGTCCAACTGCCCACCCACTGCGCCCAGGTAGCTTTGGCCCACGGCCTCGGCATTGATCTGACCGCTTAGATCCACTTCGATCGCCGAGTTGAGGGAGATCAGATTGGAGAGTGACGACAGCACGGCAATGTCATGGGTGTGCGACACAGGCATCAGACGAATATTCGGATTGCCGTCGCAGAAATCATAGAGCTTGCGCGTTCCGAGCAATGCACCGGTTACGGTCACGCCCGTGTCGATTTCCTTGTACTCATTGGTGACAACGCCTGCGTCGATGAGGTCCACGACGCTGTCGCCGATCATTCCCGAATGAATACCCAATCCTCGATGGTCTTTGAGCAGCGGCACCAGCGCATCGGGAACCGAACCGATCCCGACCTGAATAACGGCGCGATCCGGAATATATCCAAGCGCGTGGCGCGCAATCGAGCGGTCGACATCGCTCGGAACCGTCGAGGGGACTTCGAGCAACGGGCGGTCGGTGTGTACGCAAATATCGATTGCGTCGCTCGTAATCGGCTCGGCGCAATGTGTGCGCGGCACTTGGGCATTGACCTCGGCGATCACGACCCGGGCATGCTTGACGGCGGTGCGGATCCAGTCGCTGGTCAGGCCGAGACTGTAATTGCCGTTTTCATCGGGCGGAGCGACCTGGACGAGCGCGACATCGCAAGACAACCACTGACTATCGAAGGCGCGGTCGCAGGAGGTGATGTGAAAAGGGATTACATCGACGACACCCGCCTTTGTGAGCCGCCTTACATTACCCACCGCTCCGCTGCCGATGAACTGGATGTAGTCGGCATGCTCAGCGGAAAACGTGTCGGAGAAATTGGCGCCGATAAACGCGCGAAACCTGCCAATTGTGGCTCGTTGCTGAACCAGCGCTTCGGTCAACGTCTGCGGCTCGGCACAGGCCTGCCCCCACGTCACGAAGTCTCCCGCTTTGATGAACTCGGAGAGGTCGAGGTCTTCTTTTTTAACGATACGCATGTTTCGAAATTTCAGTTCGGGCCCGCTCAACCAGTCTATTCCACTACCCAACCGGGCTTCCGTTTCTCCTGAAACGATCGAAACCCTTCGATGGCATCCGGTGTGCTGGTCATCACCTGCAGCATGACCTGAGCGTATTCGAGTGACTGTTCGATCGACATGTCCCGCATCGCCGAAAGCGCGATCTTCCCGAGTCGAATGCCCGTGGGCGAACTGCGCGCGACCCGCTCGGCCAGCCACTCGACCTTTTCGTCCAGCTTCGCAGCCGGAACGACATGATTGACGATGCCGAACTGACGCGCCTGCTCCGCATCGATCGGCTCCCCGGTGATACACATCTCCATCAAATGCCGCGCAGGGATCACTCGGAGCATGTGCGGCAGGATCATCATCGGAAAGATTCCGATGCGGCTCTCGGGCGTACCGAAGCGCGCGGTGTCGACCGCGACGGCCATGTCGCATGCGCACAGCAGACCGAACCCACCCGCAAGCGCGTGTCCGTTAACCCGCGCAATGATCGGTAGACGGCAGTCGATCATGCGTTGAAGTAACTTGACGATAAAGTTTCGAGGATTTTCGAAATCCGTTTCGAAGGGCGTGCCGGTCTGGTCCTTGCCGAGATCGCCGCCCGCACAGAACGCGCGATCACCCGCACCCGTCAGGATGATGGAGCGGCATGTTGGATCAGCCTCCGCGCGATCGATGCCCGCTACGATGCCGTCCGCGACATGTACGTTCAGCGCGTTGCGCCGTTCCGCCCGATTGATGGTAATGGCAGCGCTTGTACCCTTGCGTTCGAACAGCACGGTCTCGTCATTCACGCAGATTTCCTCGCATCAGCGGCCTCACGTCAAACGCCAGCTCTCACAGCCGGAACCCGTCCTTCAAAGTAGCGGCGAGGATTCTCGGTCAACAGCGATTCGATGGCTTCGTCGCTGATTCCATTGGCTTGCAGCCTGGGAGCGATATTCCGCACGAAATGCATCGGCGGCACCACGGGAGGCATATCCTGAGTGCCCACCACGTGGCCACGCATGTTGAACACACAATCGTGGGATACGATGACGCTCTCGGCGTAACCGGACTTCATCAGCGCCGCGAGACAGCTCACGCGATTTTCGTCGCTGTTGAATTGCGAGAGGCCAAATCGATCGAAGCCGATGTAGGCCCCCTGCTCGCAGATTTCTCGATGGTATCCCCGATCGCTCGATCCGCAACTGTGCCCGACGATCACTCGCTCGGGAGGTACGCCGCGGCCAGTCAGGTATTCCAGTTGCTTTTCGCCATCGACACCGGCCGTATGCGTCGTGATGGGAACACCGGTTGCCAGTGACGCAGCGGCAGCCGCGCGCATGGCTATCTGTTCGAACTCGGTGAATGGCGCTCTGCCGGTGGCAACCTTTATTACCGCAGGCTTGCTGTTGGCGATACCGATCCCCTGCTCGATTTCTTTGATGTACATGTCGGTGATGTACTTCTCGGCATCGGGATCGCGAGCCGCCTTGAGCTTCCAGTAGGGACCAGCCAGGACGTCTTCGTAAAGGCCGGTGGCAAAGAGGATGTTGAAGCCGGTTCTGCTGGCGACCTCTCCCATCAGCTCAGGATCCCGCCCAATATCATTCGGGCACGGATCAAGAAGACTGCGGAAGCCTTGGGCCTGTAACTCTTGAATCAGGTCGACACACCTGGCGACCAGGTCCCGTTTCTGTCGATGATCGGCCTTGGTATCGCCTTCCCAACCCGGCAACCCAATCACGAGGTGTTCATGCATCAAGGTCTTGCCCAGCGCCTCGATGCTGATCGCACCGTCTATTGTATTAATCAATCTGGTCATCGGAATGCTCTCCCCGACCGGTTAATTGCATTCCTCCTCGCGCCTTCCGCCGGTCGTCAGCCCATTGATGAACAATCCACAGATCCTGATCTTCACCATGACCCGTCTCGCCATCCATATTCCATTCAAACAAACCGTTGCTGTCGATAAACGTGTGGCGGTTGATGATCATACCGCTCAAACGCCGCCCCACGGCACGAAGCACCCGCCCATCTTCATCCACAGCATCGATCTGGATTTCCGTCGCCCAACCACCTTCTCGATGACGAAGAGTCTTGCGCGTACCGCTGACCAGATCGCGCGTGATTCCGTTGCGGGTGAGAAAACCGTAACTGATGGTTTCGTTCTTGCCGTCGGCGCTGGTCACTGCGAGGAACGCATGTTCGGGTGAAGCGATCCCCGTCACATAAGCGCTCTGCTTGGGCCGATGTTCGGGACGCGGGCCCCAGCTGCGATCACGCATCCCGAGACAGTCGATGGGAATGTGCTCACCCTGCAGGATGAGTCTGCCTCTGACGCGCCCGAACTGATCGAAGTGATGGAGGCTACCGAACACCGAACTTTTGCTGCGCAGGGCGCGCGGTGGCATGACCGCATCGAAGGTCAGCTTTATATCGATGCGCTCGCCATCCTGATAGCTCAGGTCATAGCTCGTCAGCGGTTCCCTCACCTTGATGCCGACACCGTTGGGCAGAACACAATCGCGCAGGTCGGTGCCAACACGCAATCGCTGAGCCGAGTAGTTGGCAGAGTAGAGGACTTCCCACGGCAGATGAGCGCTATCGTCCCAGACCCATGCACCACCCGCCACAGTACCGATGTTCGGTCTTATCAACGAATAGAGCCAACCACCCAGACGCCGTTCCGGCACACAGAAGGAAAACCACGCTGTTTCGGTTTCCCACCAGCGATCGCTCATTTGGTCGGCATGGAATTCGTCGTCCTGGGGCCCAAAAGGCGAAGCGGAATTCATGAGCGTTCAGTTTGTCAGTGGAGGAAAGTGACGGGTGGCAAGCGCACCCATCGAGCCGGACGCAAGCTGCGTTTCGAACGCCGCCGATTGTCGAAAGAATAGATGCGCTTCGCGGATATCAATCGCCAGCTCGCGAATCTTCGCCGACAAGGCGGCTCGACCAGACGCTAACGTAGCGGGAGCCTCACCCAGCAAGCGAGCCAATTCGCTGAGCTCCCATCGCTCGACTTCGGGCCCGATACTGTAGAGCTGTCGCATGAACTTCACGGCCTTGGCAACATCCTTGGCCTTCAGGATCGCATCCTTATTGTTATCGCAGCCCGGAACGATGACTGTGCGAATATCGTTCAGCACCTGCTCAAAGAGTCCGTCGTACTCCCTCGGCGGCACGTCGAGCTTCTCGACCGAAGCTGCAGAGCTACCCTCGACTGCGTCAATCGCTTCTATGAGCAATCGGCGGTTGAGCGCACGGGAAATAACCGAGGCTCCGGCCCGACCACTCACATTACAGTGCCGGATGATCACGATGCGCCACGACACGAACACGCGATGAAATCGAATCCGATCGAGGTTGACCGGGCTGCCGCTGGCCGCCTCATATTCCCGAACGCGCGCTGGAAAATCTGGCGCCGGCTCCAGCACCGATCGCAGAGAAAACCAGGCGAGATCCTCCATCGGATCGCCCAGATGCGCTAGTTCCCAGTCAATCAGTGCACTCAACCGTCCCGATTCGAACATGAAGTTGCCGGGCCCGGCATCGCCATGAACCAGCACGGCAGGGGCCGAGACAGCCGGCCTGTTGTCTTCAAGCCAGATCCGGCCGAATTCGATCAACGGATCAGTGCGGCCCGACTCGAGATACATCGCATACCAGGTCTTTATTTCTCCCCGCACGGCTTCGTCGATCGTGCGATGTCCACCGAAGCTCGGTATGTCCAAGGTAGAGGCAACCACAGCATGCAATTCAGCCAGAGCTTCTACGCACTGCCTGGCCAGAGCTGCTTTTTCCTTCAGATCTTCCAATCCGCGATAGTCCGCGGTTCCGGCTGCACGCTCAGTCAGCATCGCCTGATATCGCGGGTGAACAGCCACCAGCCGAGGTATACAAACAGGTTTGTCGCGCAAAGCCGCATAGGCTTCGGCTTCACGCCGAACGGTGTAAGGCCCCCCGCCGGCATCTTCAAACGTCTGATACCTGAGAAACAAAGGCGTTATCTGCCCATCGCGCTTCTGCAGATCGACGGACCAGCCGACGCAGCGATTTCCGCCGGCCGCGAGCTTCGCCTCCACGACTTTCCCGCCGCCGGCTTCCTCTACCCATGGGAACAGATCGTCCGTACCTAACATCCCGACACTATTCTTACGTCCACTCATGCAAACATCCCGCGTCCTTCCAGTCGCACCCACACAAGCTTTAGGAATCAAAGCCGACTGGAACGAATTGGCTCGACTCGCAGCTTCGCCGGTCGCTGCTCAAGGACTTGACCTGCCTCGGCGCCGGAGGCGTCAGCGGATCGCTGATCTTCCTGATGGTGGGCAAGCTGGCTTCAGGGTGTCAATCGCGTACCGAGTAATGTCATCCATCTGATGTTTGATACAACCTGCCTTTCGATAGTTGGGGTTGCGATTCGATTCCGTCACTATCTGTGCAGCCGTCAGAAGGGTAAAAGCGGGAGAATAGATGGATATCAGCCTTAGCGAGGATCAAAAGGCAATCGACGAGAGCGTTCGGCGTCTCTGCAGTCAGTTCAGCGATCAGTATTGGACCGACTGCGAAGAACAGACGCGGTTTCCCGAGGAATATTATCAAGCCATGGCTTCGGCTGGCTGGCTCGGAATTACCATGCCGGTCGAACTCGGCGGCTCCGGCCTCGGCGTGACTGAGGCCGCGATCATGATGCACGCCGCCACCTCGAGCAACGGCGGATACTCTGCAGCGACGGCGATCCACGTCAATCTGTTCGGCCCACACGCTATTGTCGTTCACGGCTCGAAAGAGCAAAAACAACGCATCCTCGTGCCGCTTTTGAAGGGCGAAAAAAAAGTATGTTTTGGGGTGACCGAACCTGATGCCGGCCTGGACACGACGAGCATCTCTACAGTCGCCAAGCGAGCGAATGGTGGTTATCGCATCACCGGACGCAAAATGTGGACCTCCACGGCTCAGGTGGCCGACAAGATTATTATTCTGGCCCGCACCAGCCCCAAGGAGGACAGCAGCAACCCCACAAAGGGCATGACGCTGTTTTGCACGGATCTCGACCGATCCAGGATTCAGGTCAATAGAATCAAAAAACTGGGACGCAACGCAGTCGATTCCAACGCTGTATTCATCGACGACCTGTTCGTGCCGGATGAGGACAGGATCGGCGAAGAGGGTTCGGGCTTCCGCTACCTGCTCGACAGCTTGAATCCCGAGCGGATTCTGGTGGCGATTGAAGCCATAGGATTGGGTCGCGATGCCGTGCGGCGCGGAGCGGAATACGCAAAGGAGCGCAAAGTCTTTGGCAGGCCCATTGGCCAGAACCAGGGCATTCAACATCCGCTCGCGGAATGCTGGGCTTACCTTGAATCGGCTTACTGGATGTGTTTGCGCGCAGCTTCGCTTTACGATCAGGGTCAACCCTGCGGAGCTGAAGCCAATGCGGCGAAATTCCTCGGCGCACGCGCTGCGTTCGATGCCGCCACCACTGCCGTATTGACTCATGGTGGAATGGGATACGCGAAGGAGTTTCAAGTGGAGCGCCTGTTCCGCGAGTCCATCCTGACGCGAATTGCGCCGGTGACCGAACAACTGATTTTGTCGTTCATCGCCGAAAAGGTGTTGCAGCTGCCCAAGTCCTATTGAGGCGATTTCGATTCAAAACGGAATCGAAATCGGGCATTTGCACCTCAACAGTATTCTTCTGAGCCGATAATGATATGACTGGCGCATTATCTCATTTAAAGGTCCTGGACCTTTCACGCATACTGGCCGGACCGATGGCAACCCAGAATCTGGCTGATCTGGGTGCCACCGTGTTCAAGGTGGAGCGGCCAGAAGTCGGTGACGACACACGCAGCTGGGGCCCGCCGTTCTTAAAGGACGCCAGCGGAAAACCGACTTTCGATTCGTCCTATTTTCTCAGCGCCAACCGGGGCAAGAAGTCGATTACCCTTGATTTTTCCAAGCCCGCCGGTCAGGCCATCGTCCGCCAACTGGCGCTGCGTGCCGATATCCTGGTGGAAAACTACAAGGTCGGCACGCTGGCGTCGTACGGCCTGTCGTACAACGACCTCAAAGAATCAAATCCGCGCCTGATCTACTGTTCGATCACCGGTTTCGGTCAGGACGGTCCCTATTCGCATCTTCCCGGATACGATTTTGTCTTCCAGGGCATGGGCGGCTTGATGGGCATCACCGGCCACGCTGACGAGCAACCTGGCGGCGGTCCAATGAAGGTCGGTATCGCGGTGGCCGACATCATGACCGGCATGTACGCCACGACCGCGATCCTCGCAGCCATCGAACATCGCCGTATCACGGGAAAGGGACAATATATCGACATGTCCCTGCTCGACTCGGTCGTGGCACTCAATTCATACCAGGCACTCAATTACTTCATTTCGGGCAAGATCCCGCAACGACAGGGCAACGCTCATCCAAACATGGTGCCGTACCAGGTTTTCAGATGCCGGGACGGCAATATCATCATCGCCATCGGCAATGATGGTCAGTTCCGGCGCTTCGCCAAAGCTGTCGGCCACGAAGAATGGGCAAGCGACCCACGCTATGCCACAAACCCCGAACGCATTCGGAATCGTGAATCGCTCGTTGCAGAAATCTCCAAGGTCATGCTCGTGCATGAAATGACCGCGCTGGTCAATTTACTGGAATCTGTACAGGTCCCTTGCGGCCCGATCTATACCATGGACCAGGTGTTCGAAGATCCTCAAGTGCAGCATCGCGGCATGAGAATCTCCCTCCCGCACAGTGCGGGAGTCATGGCGCCCAATGTAGCGAGTCCGATGCGCCTCTCGGACTCCGCCATCGAGTACCACCATGCGGCACCGATGCTGGGCGAGCACACCGATCAGGTGCTGGCGGAGGAATTGGGACTCTCCGCGGAGGAAATTGCGGAATTGCGCCGGGATTGCATTTGCTGAACGGGACCGCTTCGCATGCGCCGCTAGCGATCGAGGTGTTATCGGGCGGCTTCCCAATTGGGGACTGGAGCCGGAATTTGCCGGTATTCTTTTACGATCAGGCACTCATCGGCAGGAAGCCGAGCAGGCTCTGAGGTCCACGCCATCCGAAACACGGCGACGTCGCTGGGCACTTTCGCCCATTCGACGCCGTCCCGGTAGATGAGCTTGTGACTGACGAAGTTGTCGACGACCCGTCGGGCACCTGAAGGCGCAGGGGGTAGCGCATTGGCATCGGGGTACATCCAGATGGCCTTGGCTTCGGGTGTCGCTTCACCGAGCGGAGAGTCGAGCGTTGCGCTGGGTACCCTCTCCTTCTCGCTCCACACGACATAGAGCTCGAAGGCATCGAACAACGTCTGGTCGTCGGTGAGGACTTTCTGAAAGTCCTCCGGTGTTGCGTAGGAAATCGAAGGTGTCACCAGGTCCATCGCGGCGCGCACCCAATGTTCGGTGACCGCGTCTGGCCAGGTTTTGTTCTGCACGAGATTGACCGTGTAACCGAGCAGGCCGAGAGTCAGACGCTTTCCCAAGGGCGCATGGTTATTGATGTAGTGAGCGCCGAAATTTTCCCGGGTCCGAGTTGCCTTGCGCGTGAAGAGAAAGATCGTCTTTTCCACCTCCTGTTTCTCCAATGCGGCTGCTGCTATCAGGTCACCACACACTCACGCAGGATAGGATTATCCGTACCCCACTTTCGATAGGTCACATGACTGGGGCTGCCGGAACACTGTCAACCGACTCGGAAGCGCGCAACCACAAAGAGAGCAAGAGTGGCGATGAGATCCTCTTTATCCTATGCCCTTGGTTCCGATGATTCATGAGGATGAAGATAGTGCGCATTCGGAAAACAGCAGCCGTGCTTCTCATCGACGGGCGGAAGCACGGCGTATGTAGCGTGCGGAGAGCTGACTGATGGCACAAATGGCGTCAGTGGACGCATACCATGCCCCCTCCACTTTGCACGACTGCCTCGACATTCTCGCAAGAGAGGGTGAGCGGGTCGCCGTGATTGCAGGAGGACAAAGTCTTCTGCCGCTGTTGAAGACGCGAGGTCTGCGGCCGAAGGTCCTGTTGGATCTGGCCAATGTCGATCGGTTGCGCACGAAGAAGGTGCTGGTCGATGACGGGGGCTTGCTGGAAGTTGGGGCGATGTGCCGGCATCGGGACCTCTGGAGCGATCCTCTCATCGCTGGCCAGTGGTCGGCACTTGCGGACGCTGCTGCAGGGATCGGTGATCGTCAAATCCAGAACCGTGGGACGCTGGGCGGCAATCTCGCGTTTGGCACGGTGCTCACCGATATGAAGCAGGTCGTGATGTGTCTGTCGGCCGAGCTGATGATCGCGGGACCGAAGGACACCCGGGTGGTATCGGCGCTTGATCTCTTCGGGGATCCAACACGCCTGTTGTTGGAGCCCGGAGAATTGCTGCAGGCGGTGCGGTTTCCCTCTCTGGGCACTGGAGCAGGAAGTGCCTACGGCAAGTATGGAATCACCGTGAACGGTCGTCCTGTCATTGGCATTGCCGCGATGTTGAGGCTGGACGACACGGGTGTGTGTTCATGTGCGAGGGTTGTGGTGGGTGGCTTGGTGCCCTGTCCCTGTGAAGCCAAGCTCGCGGCACAGACATTGGTCGGCCAACGGGTGGATGCGGACGTCATCGGCGCGGCGGCCGATACGGCTGCAAAGGAAGCAAACCCTCAGTCCGATGGTCGGGCGTCCTCGGCGTATCGCCGACAGCTGATTCGCGTTCTTGGCAGGCGAGTGTTGGAACTGGCACGCAAAAGAGCGCAGGAGAGTCTCGGACAATGAAGAGCAGTGTGGAAGACCAAGTCACGGTCACTGTCACCGTCAACGGCCGGCAGTACGTGGAGAGTGTTCCGATTCGCATGTTGTTGGTGGACTTCATCCGCGACCGGCTCGGGTTGACGGCAACACATGTCGGTTGCACTTACGAAGGGCGCTGTGGCGCATGCACCGTTGTAGTCGACGGGCAGGCCATGAAGTCCTGCATGATGTTGGCGGTTCAGTCCGATGGTCGCACCCTGCTGACTGCCGAGGGTCTTGAAGCACTGTCGGCTGCTGAGGGCCAGCTGCATCCGATCCAGATGGGCTTCTGGGAGCGGCACGGGCTGCAGTGTGGGTACTGCACGCCCGGCATGATGATGACGGCGTTCGATTTGCTGAAGTCACATGTGGAGGATGGTTCTGAGCTGACGGAGGAACGCATTCGGCATTCTCTCGTGGGCAATATCTGTCGGTGTACCGGCTATAGCCATATCGTCGAAGCCGTCCAGTCAGCGGCCGGTCACCTGCGGGAGCTCTCGGCAGAACAGCGTCATGCGCTTTTCGACATAGAGGGCTTGGCAGGAAAACGGGCATGAGCGCGAAACGAGCAGAACAGCTCAATACTCAAACCAAGTGGGTTGGGCAGCGGCTCAAGCGCAAGGAGGACGCGCGGTTGCTGCGGGGCCAGGGCCAGTACATCGCCGATATGCAGCTGCCGGGAATGCTGCACGCGCATTTCATTCGCAGCACCCATGCTCACGCTCGACTGCAGTCGATCGATCTTTCGGCGGCGCTGGCAGTTCGCGGAGTTGTCGCGGGCTTCACGGGTGCGGATCTGCTGAAAAAGGGCATGCGCGAACTGCTCATCCCTTCCCTCTTGCCTGTGGTCATCGAAGGTCATGGCGAGCTTCGCATGCCACCTTCATTGCCCTTGGCGGTGGACACGGTCTTCTTTCACGGAGAACCCATCGCTGTTCTGCTCGCAGAGGATCGTTATGCGCTCGAGGATGCTGCGGAGCTCGTGCAGGTTCACTACGAGCCGTTGCCGGCCGTCACGGATCCAGAGCGCGCCCTCGAAGCGGACTCGCCCAGGGTCTACGAGCAATGGCCGGACAACGTCCTGTATCGCGAGAAGATGGGCAACGATGCCTCTGAAGCTTTCGCGCGGGCCGAGATCGTGATTGAGGAGCGCTTCGAAGTTCCTCGAACCGGATGCAGTCCTTTGGAGCTGCGCGGTGTTCTCACCGAATGGAGCGACACGGCAGGGCTGAAGCATGTGTCGACGACGCAGCGGCCTCACCTTCTCAGGTCTGCCATCTCGGAAGTGCTCGATATCCCCGACCACAGGGTCCGGGTCCTCACGCCAAAAGATCAAGGCGGTGCATTTGGCACCAAGGCACCGTTGTCCCGTGAGGATTTCGTACTGGCCCTTGTCACCAAGCTGATCAAACGTCCGGTCCGCTGGATCGAAACACGGGAAGAAAGCTTCAGGGCGGGGGTCGGTCAGGAACGGGGCCAGATTCACTACATGCAGATCGCCGCGACGCGCGACGGAAAGATCCTGGGGCTGCGCGATCGCTGTATTGGCGATGTGGGTAATGGCAACCAGCCCATGTTCATGGGACTCGTGTTCCCCAAGTCCGGCTGCTTCTGGCTTTCAAGTGTCTACAACATCCCGCAGTTGGAGATCGACTTGATCTGCGTCGCGACCCACAAGCCGTGCCTCAC
>DATELY010000236.1:0-10415 GCA_035276085.1 Steroidobacteraceae bacterium
CTCCCTCCCCTGCGCAGCGGGGGAGGGTTGGGGTGGGGGCAAGAGCACTCGGGGAACACTCAGTCCCAACTACCTGGCTTCCCTCTCCCCTTCTTGATCGCACCCCGTTGCTGTTTCGTTTGCAGCCGCCGCTCCTTCGACGCACGCGTGGGCTTCGTTGCCCGGCGCAGCTTCGGCTGAATCAGCGCCTCTTCGATCAACGCATCGACGCGCGCCAGCGCATCGCGACGATTCTGTTCCTGTGTGCGCAGCCGTTGCGCAGTGATGACGAGCACGTCGTCGCCAGTCATGCGCTTGCCCGCGAGCCGTCGCAGACGCGAGAGCGCTGTCGGCGGGAAGGACGGCCAGCACTTCATGTCCAACCGTAACTGCACCGCGCTCGCCACTTTGTTGACGTTCTGACCGCCAGGACCGCCTGCTCGAATGAAGGTGAGCTCGATCGCCTCTGCGGGGATTGGAGGTGAGGAGGCCATGGCAATGTGGTGCTAGCCGCGATCTGCGGTCTGCGCCCCGTCGCCGTCCTCTTTCAACATGCTGAATCGTACCTCCCGCTGTGCCACCGGGATCACGATCTTGTGCTCCTTGAAGAGCCGCCAGATCGCGCGGTTGACGTCGGAACGTACGTTGTTGACGCCGCCCTGCGGATCGGAAATCCAGAAGCGCAATTCCAGATCGAAGCCGTATTCGTTGAAACCCATCATGCGCGAGACGGGCGCGGGATCGCGCAGGATACGGTCGTGACCCTCGGCCGCCATGAGCAGCACGCGCAGAGCCTCTTCAGGATCGTTGCGGTAGCTCACCCGCACGGGGAGCTTCAAACGCACCTTCGGATCGGTGTAGCTCCAGTTGATCACCGGGTTCGTGATCAGGTGCTGATTGGGGACCAGTGTTTCGACCCCATCGCGATCGCGCACGACGACATAGCGCCCGCGCAGCTCCTGCACCCAGCCGAATCCTTCCGTGCTCGTGCCCGTAGTGCCGGTGAAGCTGATGACGTCGCCCGGCTTGATGGAGCGATCCATCAACAGCACGAACCCGCTGACGAGATTGGCGACGATGGCTTGCAGACCGAAGCCGAGACCGACACCGATCGCGCCGGTCAGCACGTTCAAGGTCGTGAGATCGAGACCTGCGGCGTTCAAGCCCAGCAGGACCGACAGACCGATGAGGAATGCCTGCGTGAACTTGGAAATGCCGATGCGCATGCTGATCGCGAGGCCCTGCATGCTCATCAGCCGCCGCTCGATCCAGCGGGCGAGCCAGACGGCGACGAGGATGAAGGCGCCGACGGTGAAGGCGAGCTTCATTACCGTCCACACCGTGATGCGCTTGTCGCCCGCCTTCAGTCCGACGCTGTCCAGCGCCTGCACCAGCGGATCGAACCAGCCCACGAAGTGCAGCGACAGCACGGCCCAGATCAGGAACGTGATCGTGTTGCCCCAGCCCTTCGTGCGATCGGAGAGCGACACGCGCGCGAGATACACCGCGAAGCGGATCAACAGCAGCAATCCGGACAGCGTGATCGCGAGGTCGATGATGTTGCTGCGTGCCTTGAGCGCATGCAGGAGGCCGCCGAATGCAGCGATGATGACCAGCGCTGCCAAATAGGGCAGAACGATGCCGAACGCCTCGCGCACGCGTTCTTCGAAGCCGTACGCGCCCGCTCCGTGCTTACGCACGCGCTCGCCGAACACCCGCCCGATCCACCAGGACACCAGGATGGCGATGGCGATGGCGGCAATCTGCACCAACGAGGGGAATGTGAGCAGCGCCTCCAGTTGGCGGCTCACTTTAGCAATCAGTTCGGCCATCGAGGGCTGGGTTCAGGGATAGGGCGTCAGGCGTTGAGATCGGGGATCAGCTCGCTTTCCAAGCGGGCGATTTGATCCTTCAGCATGAGCTTGCGCTTCTTCAGGCGTCGCAGCTGCACCTCGTTGACGTACAGATCCATCTGCAGGCGATGGATGACATCGTCCAGATCGCGGTGCTCGATGCGCAATTCGCGCAACCGTTCGAGGCGCCGGAAGGTCTCGGTATCGACGTTGTCTTCCGACTCGCTCATCGGGATGGAGTGTCTGGTTCAGATCAGGAGACGAAGATGCTGCGCTCGCACTGGCAGTGACTGCCGGGTGCCAACCCTTGGGGGAGGCGGATCACCCTAACGCGGTGCTGCCGGCCCGAAGCGAATGCTCCCTGGGAGCAGCCGGCACGTACTTTAGCCAACTGGCCTGCATCCTGCCAACGCAACAGCGTGAGGGTGTCAGACGCGCCGATCGCCGGAATCGCTCCGGCGTGGCTGCTCCGGCGGCGCGCTGCGCTGCCGCTGGCGCCGCCATTGGTCCAGGTCGAGGACGTTGGAGGCGGGATGTGACACGGTCAGCGATCTGGCGGGCGGATCGATTTCCGCCGGTCGCTCGACGGGCTCGCTGCGTGGCGCATGCGCGAAACCCACGGTTTCGATGTGATCGCCTGCAATGACGACGAAGCCCTGCAACCGTTCGACGCTGCGGGCGGTGTAGTCGAAGATATAGGTGCGCCGCAGTGCGAGCCGACCGCTCGCACCGCGGAAGAAGCCGATGCGTGCAAATGCCACCGTGCCGTCGAGAAACTGCAGCTGGGCGCGCTCGCAAGCTTCCTCGGCGGCCGCGTTGGCGCGTTCGCGTTGCTTCAAGCTGTCATACCAGAACCAGCCGGCAAGCAGCGCGGCGATCACGGCACCCAGTAATGTCCAACTCAGCATCAAATGAATCTCCGCCAATCACGCGCGCGGTCGGCGAACGCGAGGAAATTGGGATTCAGCAGTGTGGGCCGGGCGTTGTATCGAAGCGGTTCGCCCTGAACATCGGTGACCTGACCACCTGCGCTTTCCAGCACGGCCTGAGCGGCTGCCGTATCCCATTCCGATGTAGGACCAAAACGCGGGTACAAATCGGCAGTTCCTTCGGCGACGAGGCAGAACTTGAGCGAGCTGCCCATCGGCTTCATCTCGTGCGGCCCGATGCGCGAAAGTAGGCCATCGAGCGACGCATCGCGATGTGAACGGCTTCCCACGATTACAGGCTGGGCGCGCGCAGGAACGGTGGGTCGTAGGGGTTGCGGCGCCTGCTCGCCCTCCTGTTTCCAACCGCCCAAGCCGCGTGCGCCGAAGTAAAGCAGCCCGAGCGCAGGCGCTGCCACGACACCCATGGTGGGCTCATGCTCTTCGACCAGCGCGATATTCACGGTGAATTCGCCATTGCGCTTGATGAATTCCTTGGTGCCGTCGAGAGGATCCACCAGCCAGAACTGTTTCCAGGGCTGACGCTGCGAGTAATCGTGGATCTGCTCGGCGGACTCCTCGGACAGCACGGGAATGGTCGGAGTGAGCTTCTGCAGCCCGGCGACGATCCAGTCGTGGGATGCACGGTCCGCCGCTGTGAGGGGTGAATCATCCGCTTTCGCCTCGATGGCAAATTCCGTGTTGTATATCCGCATGATCGCCTTGCCGGCGGAATCGGCGAGCGCGGTGATGGCCTGCAGCAGGTCGCGTGTGTCGGCGGCGGATCGCACGTGAGGGATACCTTCGAGAGGGGGCCGCTCATGGATGACGGCCGCACTTCTTCTTACCATAGGTGCGCAGCGTGCGCCTCCTTCGCGGCGTGTCGTGCAATTGCTTAAGTGAAATCGCGGGTGAGGGATGGTCAAAGAGCATCGGACGAGCGTGGACGTTCAGGTTCCGTGGGCCTGGTCAGACATCGACACGGTGCTGCTCGACATGGACGGCACGCTCCTGGACCTGCGCTTCGATAACTACTTCTGGCTCGAGTTCGTGCCGCACCGCTATGCGCAGGCACAAGCGATTTCGCTGAGCGCTGCGCATGACGTGCTGAGCCCCAAGTTCGCCGCGTGCCGCGGCACGCTGAACTGGTATTGCACCGACTATTGGAGCCGGGAGCTGGGTCTCGACATTGCCGCTTTGAAGCACGAGATCCGCGATCAGGTGCGATTTCTGGAAGGCGCGGAGCGTTTCCTGAATACGTTGCGCAGGTGGGGCAAGCGCCTGGTGCTGATCACCAACGCGCATCGCGACAGCTTGCAGGTGAAGGCGCACCGGACCGAGCTTGCGAGCTATTTCGAGCGCTGCACCAGTTCGCACGATTACGGTGCCGCAAAGGAACATCCGGATTTCTGGCAGGCGCTGCGCAGCGATTTTCCCTTCGATCCGCAACGCACCCTGTTCGTCGACGATAGCCTTGCCGTGCTGCGGATGGCTCGTGCGCAGGGGATTACGCACCTGGTCACGATCACGCAGCCCGACTCCACGCTGCCGCCCCGTGCGATCGAAGAATTCCCGGCCGTACGCCGAGTGGCGGACCTGCTCGAGGTCGCCTGAGCGATTTACTCGGTGGGATTGTTCGGGCTGCTCACGTCCGCGGAGGGTGAGGCAGCGTTACTCCCGGCGCTGGACTTGCCACGTCGACGACGACGTCGACGCTTGCCGGTAGAGTCGCTCGATGAATCCTGAGCTTTGGCCTCGCTATTGCCGGCAGGGGATTGTGCAGCCGCGGGCCGTTGCGGTTGAGGTCGCGGTGGTCTGTTTGGCCGCCGGTTGCCTTGCGGGTGGCGCTGACCGCCGCTGCGGCCGCGCTCCGGTCGACCGTGCGGGCGATGATACGAACGTGGCGAAGCCGGGGTGATTTCCGGCAACTGCTCGCTTTCGACCGCGGCAACCGGCAGCTTGCGCGAAATGTAGGCTTCGATGTCTGGCAAGGACATCACGTATTCCTCGCAACCGAAGCTGATGGCATCGCCTTCGGCGCCGGCGCGAGCTGTGCGGCCGATGCGGTGGACGTAGTCTTCCGGATCCTGCGGCAAGTCGTAATTGAACACGTGACTCACATCGGGAATGTGCAGCCCGCGGGAAGCGACGTCGGTGCCGATCAACACGGCGAGCGTGCCTTCGTGGAAGTCCCGGAGCATGCGCAACCGCTTGCGTTGGGGCACATCGCCGGAGATCGCCTCGGCGTTCACGCCATTCTTCTGCAGCAGGTCGGCCACTTCATCGGCCGCACGGCGCGTGTTGACGAACACCATGCTGCGTCGAGGATCCATGCGCTTGAGCAAGCCGACCAGCAGACGCGGCTTCTCGTCCTGTGAGGGAAAGTAGATCACCTGACGCACCCGATCGACCGTCATCTTGTCCGGCTCGATGCGTACCAGGGCCGGCTCGTTCATGTGCTCATAGGCAAGCTCGAGTACACGGTGCGAGAGCGTCGCGGAGAACAGCATGTTCAGGCGCCGACCGGGTTCGGGCAGCCGTCTCAAGATGTAGCGGATATCCGCGATGAAGCCCAGGTCGAACATGCGATCGGCTTCATCCAGCACCAGCACTTCGACCGAGCGCAGATCAATCACACGCTGCTTGTAGAAATCGATGATGCGCCCCGGTGTGCCGATGAGAACGTCGACGCCTTGTTCCAGGTGGCGACGCTGCTTGTCGTAGTCGACGCCGCCGAAGGCCAGACCCAAGGTCAGCGGCGATGTCGAGCCCAGCACTTCGGCATCGCTGTGGATCTGAACGGCCAGCTCGCGAGTTGGAGCGAGGATCAAGGCGCGTGGCGCGTTGATCTGCCGCGTAGGCGGAACTTCAGCGCGCAGGAGTCGCGCATACAGCGCAACCAGGAAGGCGGCTGTCTTGCCGGTACCGGTCTGTGCCTGGCCCGCGACGTCCATGCCTGCCAATGCTTGCGGCAACGTTTGCGCTTGAATCGGTGTACAGCGCTCGAACCCGGCTTCGGCGAGTCCGTGTTGCAGGGTCTCGGGCAAATGCAGGCTGGAGAATGAAAGATCGGAGAGATGTGAATCGGGCATCGAATACTCAGTTGGAAGTGAAAGCAGTGCAGATCGGGTCACAGGTTCGCGCTTACCTTGCGCTCATGATGCGATTTCGAAGGCTTGCAAATTGGAAATCGGACGGTTTAAATACGGCCACAGAGCGGAGTCATCCGCACCCGCCCGACCGGTTCGCCGGTATCAAGCCCCTCGTTAAGTAGAACCCCTCACCGGCCAAAATACCGGGGATTGTCCAGCTGAACCTGGCGAACCACGCATCGAGTACGCGCATTCTGTACGGAGGCCTCGTCCCGAAACGGCCCAGAGCTTCAAGCAACGCTTAAAGCGCCAAAGCCGCGCCATTGTGCCCGACCGGGCATGTGCAGTCACTCTGACACTTCATCTCATCGATCCCAAGGCATCGACAGCAACCTACATCCAACGCTTCTGACTGAAGGCTCAACGCCACAACCCGTCAGTTCCCTACTCAAACTTTTGAACGCTACACAGAACCGGAGGTACTCCTGGTGAGCAGTGACACTATCGTGCACGTCAGCGATGGCAGCTTCGAACAAGACGTGCTCAAGGCCGCCCAGCCCGTACTGGTGGATTTCTGGGCTGAATGGTGCGGCCCCTGCAAGATGATTGCACCGATGCTCGACCAGGTTGCCGAGGAATACAAAGGCAAGCTGACCATCGCCAAGGTCAACATCGACGAGAACCCGCGCACGCCGCAGCGCTTCAATGTTCGCGGCATCCCCACACTGATCCTGTTCAAGAACGGCCAAGTCGAAGGTCAGAAGGTCGGGGCCCTGCGTAAAGCGGATTTGGCCGCATTTCTGGACGGCAAACTGTGAGAGGCTACCTCGGTAATCAAGCCCGCAATCGCCAAGGCGGCGGCGGCAACAAGGGTGGCGGCGGCGGTCGTCCCAATCGTGGCAACGACAATCGCGGCAATCGTGGCGAGCGCATGGATCGTGGCAACGATCGTCACGACGATCTGCCGCTCGATGACTTCGACGGCGACGACGTCGGGATAATTTCCCCGTCCGAGCTGGCGGCTTCGCGTCAGTCGATGAATCTGACGCAGCTGAAGTTGAAGCCGGTGTCGGAGCTCGTCGAAATCGCGCAGCGGATGGGGCTCGAGAACCTCGCCCGCTCCCGCAAGCAGGACATCATCTTCTCCATCCTGAAGGCGCATGCGCGCTCGGGTGAAGATATCTACGGCGACGGCGTGCTGGAAATTCTCCAGGACGGCTTTGGCTTCCTGCGCTCCGCCGACAGCTCGTATCTGGCCGGGCCGGACGACATCTATGTCAGCCCCAGCCAGATCCGTCGCTTCAATCTCCGCACCGGCGATTCCATCTCGGGATTGATCCGCCCCCCGAAGGACGGCGAGCGTTATTTCGCACTGCTGAAGGTCGGCGAGATCAACTTCGATTCGCCGGAAGGCGCCAAGCACAAGGTTCTGTTCGAGAACCTGACCCCGCTCCATCCGACCAAGCGTCTGAAGCTGGAGCGTGGCACGGGCTCGACCGAAGATCTCACCGCACGTGTCATCGATCTCGTCGCGCCGATCGGCAAGGGTCAGCGTGGCCTCATCATCTCCCCGCCGAAAGCGGGTAAGACGATGCTGCTGCAGAACATCGCGAGCTCGATCACCTCGAATCATCCCGAGGTGTATCTGATCGTGCTGTTGATCGACGAACGTCCGGAAGAAGTGACGGAGATGGCGCGCACCGTGCGCGGCGAAGTGGTGTCATCCACGTTCGACGAGCCGGCCACGCGGCACGTGCAAGTCGCCGAGATGGTGATCGAGAAGGCGAAGCGATTGGTCGAGCATAAGCGCGACGTCGTGATTCTCCTCGATTCGATCACGCGCCTCGCGCGTGCGTACAACACGGTCGTCCCGAGCTCCGGCAAGGTGCTGACCGGCGGTGTGGATGCGAATGCACTGCAGCGCCCGAAGCGTTTCTTCGGTGCCGCCCGCAACATCGAAGAAGGCGGCTCGCTCACGATTCTGGCCACCGCGCTGATCGACACCGGCTCACGCATGGACGACGTGATCTACGAAGAATTCAAGGGTACGGGTAATTCCGAAATCCACCTGGATCGACGCGTGTCCGAAAAGCGCGTCTTCCCTGCCGTGAACATCAATCGCTCCGGCACTCGCCGCGAGGAGCTGATCACGAGCCAGGAAGAACTGCAGAAGATCTGGATCCTGCGCAAGCTCCTGCATCCAATGGACGAGCTCGCCGCGATCGAGTTCCTGCTCGACAAGATGAAGGACACGAAGACGAACGGCGATTTCTTCGACGCGATGAAGCGTTAGCCGCGGTAGCGGCTGAGCGGTCTGCTGGTCGGCTAGCCAGCTGGCCAGAAGTTCTCACCGGGGCGCGCCTTCGCGCCCTCTGGCCAGCAAGCCAGCAGCCCAGCAAGCCAGCCGGCCATTTGTTTGTGCACCGCGCTTGCGCCGCCGTGAGTGGTGCCCGCCGCCTCGAATCAGCGATTCCCTCAGATGTTGCGATGCACGTCGCGGTATGCGCGCATCTGACCGCATAAGGTAGCCACCACCCCATAGTGGCGCCTTATGTCGGAATCACGAGCCGATTCACCCACCCTGCGCTTGCGACGCCTAGACGCGGCCGCCTTGGAAATTGCCGAGGTGTTGCGTGACCGGCGTCTGGCGACGCTGTTTCAACCGTTGGTTGATCCGCGCTCGCGAGGGGTGTTCGGATACGAAGCACTGTCGCGCGGTCCGTCCGATAGCTGGCTGCACTCGCCGCAGAATCTCTTCGAGGCCGCGCGCCGCAGCGGCTGCAAGCTCGAGCTCGACTACCTCTGCGTGGAGAACGCCTTCAAGCGTTTCGTGAATGCGCACGTGCCCGGTCATCTCTTCGTGAACGTATCGCCGGAGAGTCTCTACGAAGACCCGAACTTCGCTGGCCGCATTCTCGAGATTGCGGAGAGCGCGGGAATGCCGACACATCGCTGCGTGCTCGAGCTGACGGAGGAAAGCCTGCTGGATGACTACGCGCGACTGCGCTCGACGCTGCAGCAGCTGCGCGACGCAGGTTGCGAATTCGCCATCGATGATCTGGGCGCCGGCTCATCCGGTTTGCGCACGTGGTCGGAGTTGCGCCCGGACTACGTGAAGATCGATCGCTATTTCATCAGCGGCATCGATGCCGATCACACGAAGCACGAGTTCGTGCGCTCGATCCTCGACATGGGGCGCGCAATCGGCTGTCGCGTCATCGGCGAGGGCGTGGAAACGCGTCAGGAATGCCGCGAGCTCGTCGAGCTGGGCATCGATCGCTTGCAGGGCAATTTTTTCGGGCGTCCTGCGCCGACACCAACGCCGACGCTGAAGCAGATCGACTCGCTCGATCGCTCCATCGTTGCTCACGGCGCTCTGTGTGCCGAGAACATCTCCGTGTTCGTTCCGCCGGTCGCTCCGGAAATGCGCGTGAACGAGGTTGCTGGGCTGTTCCGCGAGCAGACCGAGCGCTTGTCGCTGGCCGTCGTGAAGGATGGCCGGCCCGTGGGGGTGATACGCCGCGAGCCGCTGTTTGCAATGCTTGCCAAGCCCCTGCATCCGGAGATCTACAACAAGAAGCCGATCAGCGCAGTCATGGAGCCGGTTGCGCTGTTGATCGATGCGCAGTTGCGACTCGAGCAAGTCAGCCGGCTGGTGACGCAGAAAAGTCGCGGTCGATTGACGGAAGAATTCATCATCATCAAGGAAGGCAAGTATCACGGCCTGGGCCAGACGATCGATCTGCTGCGTCAGATCACGGAGCAGCAACTGCAGGCCGCGAAGCATTCGAATCCGCTGACTTTGCTACCCGGCAACGGTGCCGTGCGCAGCTGCATGGACCGGTTGATCGATTCAGAGCGGCGCTTCGTCGTGTGCTACTGGGACCTGGACTCCTTCAAGCCGTACAACGATGTCTACGGTTATGCACAAGGCGATCAAGTGATTCTCCACTTGTCCAATGTGCTCTCGAATGCTTTCTCGAAGCGCCTCGATTTCGTCGGTCACGTGGGCGGTGACGATTTCATCGTCGTGGCGCGCTCGGCGGATTGGCGCAAGCGCGTGCGCAGCGCGATCGAAACCTTCAGCGCCAAGCTGCCTGAATTCTATCCGGCAGAGCACTTCGAACAGGGCTTCATTCGTGCGGCCGATCGCGACGGGCGCGAACGGAATTTCCCATTGCTCACGATATCGGTTGCGTCATTGGACTCCATCACCATGGGCGCCGACAGTGCCGATGCGATCGCGCATCTGCTCGCCCATCTCAAGAAAGTGGCCAAGGAACGCCACGGGAACAGCTTTGTGTTCCGCAGCGGCGAGCGCTTGCTGGATTTGCTGTCGCCGCCACCGGGTGAGACGACGTCCGCACTGCCGATGACGGCAAATTCCTAGCAGCCTGTCGGACTTAGGTGATCGTAGCGAGGACGGTGGCCCACATCTGATAAATGTGGGAGGACAGTTTTTCGATCGTTCGAGGCGAATAGCCCTCGCTATTTAACGAGGACGATCGAAAAAATGGACCCAGCTGCCGCCGCCGCAGTAGATCAATCCTAAGTCCGACAGGCTG
>DATELY010000237.1:0-2324 GCA_035276085.1 Steroidobacteraceae bacterium
CGCGATGGCGGACCCGATGACGTAACCATAGGCAAGCCGCGGTCCGAGATCGTGATGCTCGTACGCGTACGTGGCCTTGCCGGTCGTCTTGAGCGGCCCGTCGATGCGCTCGACTGCTTTGCCAACGACCTTGAGCTGATCAATGGGACCGGTCGTTGCGGGCGTATCGAACTTCATCGTTGCGCTCCTTTCGCTGCGGCCAGCACGGCGGCGAGCGTGCGCTCGACGAGCGTGAGCTTGAAGGCGTTCTGTTCGGTGGGTTGAGCACCCGCGAGCAGCTTGCTCGCAACCGCCTTGGCACCGTTGGGCATTTCCGCTTCGGCACCTTCCACTCGCCAGGGCTTGTGCGCGATGCCACCCACGCTCACGCGTCCTGTTCCATCGGACTGCACGATCACACCGACGGACACCAATGCAAACGCATAGGACGCCCGATCGCGAACTTTGTGATAGATCTGCGCACCGCCCACTGGTTTCGGCAATGTGACTGCAGTGATCAGCTCGCCGGGCTGAAGTGTGGTTTCGATCTCCGGCGTGTCGCCAGGCAGCCGATGTAGCTCCGCGATGGGAATGCGGCGGGTCAACCCGTTGGGCTGCACCGTTTCCACGACCGCATCCAACGCCCGCATCGCAATCGCCATGTCACTCGGGTGAGTGGCGATGCACGCCTTGCTGCCACCGATCACCGCATGCTGGCGGTTGAAGCCCTCGAGCGCACCGCAGCCGCTGCCCGGATCACGTTTGTTGCACGGCTGATGCGTGTCGTAGAAGTAGGGGCATCGCGTTCGCTGCAGCAGGTTGCCCGCCGTCGTGGCCTTGTTACGCAGCTGGCCCGATGCGCCGGCAAGCAACGCGCGCGCGAGCAGCCCGTAGTCGCGCCGGACACGCTCGTCGGCAGCCAGGTCCGTGTTGCGCACGAGTGCACCGATGCGCAGTCCGCCATCCGTCGTCGCTTCTATTTGATCGAGCTTCAGACCGTTGACATCGATCAGATGCGCCGGCGCTTCGATCTCGAGCTTCATCAGATCGAGCAGATTCGTTCCGCCGGCGATGAATTTGGCGCCCTGTTTGCGAGCCGCCACGGCCGCGGCCTCCTTGGGCGATAACGCACGTTCGTAGGTAAAAGGCTTCATGCGCCTCTCCCGGCCACTTCAGCGATTGCCTCGGCGATGTTCGAATACGCTGCGCACCGGCAAATGTTGCCGCTCATGCGCTCGCGAAGCTCCAGGTTCGTGAGCTCCGGCCGCGCCGTGAGATCCGCCGTGACATGGCTTGGGATGCCAGCTTTGACCTCAGTCAGCATGGCCACCGCCGAACAAATCTGACCCGGTGTGCAGTAGCCGCACTGATAACCATCGTGCTTCACGAACGCGGCCTGCATCGGATGCAGCTTCTCCGGTGTGCCGAGTCCTTCGATGGTCGTGATGCGATCGCCCTCGTGCATCACCGCGAGCGTGAGACACGCATTGATGCGGCGATCGTTCACCAGCACGGTGCAGGCGCCGCACTGGCCGTGATCGCAACCCTTTTTGCTGCCGGTCAGATGCAAATGTTCACGCAGCGCATCGAGCAGCGTGGTGCGTGTGTCGAGCTTCAATGTATGCGTTTTGCCATTGACGTTCATCGACACCTTCGCGAGCGCCGGTGGAGCGCTGGCGGGCTGGCCCTTGGCCACCATCGGCACCGTGCTGACAGCCGCCGACGCTGCACCGATTTTCAGCACATCGCGGCGTGTGAAATCGAAATCGCCGGGCCCTTGCATGTCGAACTCCTGGGATGTTTGCTGACGGACGTACTTTAGATCGTCTCAACGCGCGAGGCGGGGTGTGCGTTCTCGCGAGGGGGTCAGTCGCCAGCCAGGAGAACGACAACCCTGGTCTCTTGATCTGTGGGTAAAGAACGCCTCAGGTGAGATGACGGCACCCGCGCAGGTGACCTGACGTTCGCTTCCTTTGCGGGACGGGAGTCCAATAACTCAAGGCTTGTGTTGTGTCAGCGCCAATCGTCCATTACGAAGGTTGCCGGTCGACTGTAGCCTTCCGTGTTCGGGCGGTGCATGGAAACGCCCTGGATATCGATGCGAAATCCGCGCGAAAGCATCTGTCGATAGGCCTCATGGCGGGCGGTGTTCATGCCGGCAATCAGGCGCGAGGCACCTTGCGCGTAGGCGAGCTGCTCGGTCGCGGTTAGCAACGCTTCGAACCATCGGTCGGCGGAAGCTCCGGGACGGACCGCTCCAAACTTCACGTAGCATGCGCCGCTGCCTGCCTCGGTGCCCGGTCCGTAATGACATACGGCAAAGCCGACGAGTACCGACCCGTCCC
>DATELY010000238.1:0-2553 GCA_035276085.1 Steroidobacteraceae bacterium
GCTATGCCGGCGTGAAGGACAGTGGCACTGTGTTCCCGGGTCACGGCGGTGTATTGGACCGCATCGACAGCATTACGGCGGCAGCCCCCTTCTTCGTGCTGGGACTGGGGTGGCTGGGGGTCTTACGGTGAAGCCGGTCAAGGTCAGTATCCTGGGCTCGACGGGCAGCATCGGCGTCAACACGCTCGATGTGATTGCCCGGCATCCGCAGCGTTTCCAGGTCTTCGCGCTGTCGGCTGCATCGAATGCCCAGCGCCTGTACGAGCAATGCGTGACGCATCGGCCGCGCTACGCCGTTCTTCAATCCGCAGACGCGGCTGCCGAGCTGCAGCGCAATCTCGAGCGGGCAGGGGCCGTGACCGCCGTCCTCTACGGAGCGGCCGGCCTGAAGCAAATTGCGTCGGATCCGGAAGTCGATTGCGTGATGGCGGCGATCGTCGGTGCGGCCGGTCTGTTGCCCTGTCTGGCCGCCGCTGAGGCGGGCAAGCGCATCCTGCTGGCGAACAAAGAAGCGCTCGTGATGTCTGGTCCTCTATTCATGCGGACCGCGCAGGCGCATGGCGCCACGTTGATTCCGGTGGATAGCGAGCACAATGCGATCTTCCAATGTCTGCCGCCCAATGCCCTCGCAGGCACCCGCGCTCCAGGGATTCGTCGGATTTTGCTCACGGCCTCCGGTGGCCCGTTCCTGCGCGCGCCGGAGCATGCATTGCGCAATGCAACGCCCGAGCAGGCCTGCGCCCATCCGCGCTGGGTCATGGGCCGCAAGATCTCAGTAGACTCAGCCACCTTGATGAACAAAGGGTTGGAATTGATCGAAGCGTGTCTGCTATTCGGCGTTCCGCCGGCAACCGTCGAGGTCGTCGTGCATCCGCAAGCCATCGTGCACTCCATGGTCGAGTATCTCGACGGCTCTGTGCTCGCACAGCTGGGTAATCCGGACATGCGCACACCCATTACGCATGCACTCGGCTGGCCCGAGCGCCTCGAATCCGGTGTCGCGTCATTGGACCTCATTCGAGCCGGCCGGCTCGAGTTCGAAGCACCGGACCTGCAACGGTTTCCCTGTCTGCGGCTGGCGCGCCAAGCGGCTGAACAAGGAGAATCGGCGCCCGCCGTCCTCAATGCGGCGAACGAAGTCGCTGTCGAGGCGTTCCTGCAGCGTCAGCTCGGGTTCACCGATGTGCCCGTAGTCATCGAAGGTGTGTTGCACCGGCATCGGACCACGGCGATCGCATCGCTCGATGACGTGCTGGCCGCGGATACCTGGGCGCGCGAACAGGCGCGCTCGTTGTTGCCGGTTCGCTCCGGAGTGTGTGCATGACGTCCAGTCCTCTCGAAGTCCTCATTGCCATCCTGGCGTTCATCCTCGCCACCGGCATTCTGGTGGCCGTGCACGAATACGGGCATTTCATCGTGGCGCGCAAATTGGGCATCCGTGTGCTGCGCTTCTCCATCGGTTTCGGCAAGCCGCTGTGGTTACGCAAGAGCCCGCTCGATGGTACGGAGTACGCGGTGTCGTCCATTCCACTCGGCGGCTACGTGAAGCTGCTCGATGAACGCGAAGCGCCCGTGCCGAGCGACCAGGTGCATCGCGCCTTCAATCGCCAGCCGGTGTGGAAGCGCGTCAGCGTGCTGCTGGCCGGCCCGCTGTTCAATCTTGCATTCGCCATCCTGCTGTATTGGATTTTGTTCGTGAGCGGCGTTCCGGCGCTGAAGCCGGTCGTCGGTGAAGTGCAACCCGACTCCATTGCGGCACATGCGGGAATGCGTTCGGATGACCGGATCGTGCGCGTGGCCGGCAGGCCGGTCGGCACTCGTGAGGCGGCCACGCTGGGCATTCTCGAGGACCTCATCGATGACGGCGCGGTCGATCTGCGGGTCGTTGGGGCAGATGGTGCGACGCGCGATCTGCGGCTCGAAGCCTATGAGCGTCGCCGCGAGCTCACGCAGGCGGAGAATCTGCTGCCGGGTCTGGGTTTCGAGTTCTGGTTTCCGCGGTTGCCCGCAGTCATCGGCAGCGTGCTGGCCGGCAGCCCTGCCGAGCAGGCCGGATTGAAAGTTGGCGATGAAATCATCGCGCTCGACGGCAAGTCTGTGGGTGATTTCAACCAGCTCGTGAAGCTCGTCGAACCGCGGGCGGATCGGGAAGTCAGCGTGCGGTTGAAGCGCAATGGCGCAACGCTCGAGCGCACACTCCGTATTCGGGGCGAAGACCATAACGGCCGCGAGGTCGGTCGCATCGGTGTGGCACCGAGTACGGCGGGCACGCAACGGATGAGCCAGGAGATGGTCACGCTCGAGCAATATGGTCCATTCGCGGCGTTCGGGCAGGCGGCTCACAAGACCTGGGACACCTCCGTGTTCACTTTGCGCATCCTGGGCCGCATCGTGACAGGCGATGTCTCTTTCAAGAACATCTCCGGCCCGATTACGATTGCGGAGTACACGGGGTTCGCGGCGCGACAGGGCTGGCAGATCTTCCTGAGTACCTTGGCGCTGATCAGCATCAGCTTGGGCGTGTTCAATCTGCTGCCGATTCCCATCCTGGAC
>DATELY010000239.1:0-2964 GCA_035276085.1 Steroidobacteraceae bacterium
AATTTCAGCCCCTCCGAGCGGAACCACAACCACACGCGCCGGGCCGAGCCGGTCTCGGCGAATTGGGCAAAGACTTGGCGGATGGCGGTACAGACGGCTTCGTCAGGGTGGAAACAAACCTCGCCGTCCGCTTCGCCCCAGACAAAACCGACGGGCAGACCGCGCCGAAGTTCGCCGCGCGCCGCCTTGTTGCGAATGCCGCCATTAAGACGGGCGCGCAAGATGTGCAACTCTGCTTCGCTCATCGTGCCCTTCGAGACGACGACATACTGCCCAGGAACAGCCCTTTGAAGTTCTGATCCAATACCCTGAGCATCCGCGTGCCGGTGAGCGCGTTGCCGTCGTACGTCAATTGCACTATGGCGGCAGCGTCCACTTTGTTATCGAGCAGCCCGACGGCATGCGTGCGCTGTTGCCGGCTTGGATGACCGAGCCCTGGGCGGCGCAAGTTACGATAACCGACACACCGCGCCTGACGCTCGAGGCGCTGTACGCGCTGCGCAGCGCGATCGATGGCGCGCTCCTATCCTTGTCGTCTTCGAACATGCTGAAGGGGACATGCGATGATGGAGCGACCAGCCGGCCGCCGGCAGCTCGATCTACTCGTGCGCGCGGCCGCCGCGCTCGAGCCCAACCGGATACCTCCACCGATTCGGTCGGAGGTGACGTTTCTGCTAACACTGCTGATGGCGGAACACCTCGCCCCTGCGGCACCGCTGCCGGTCGAGGCCAGCAATGAATAAGATTACGCCTGAGCACCTCGTGCGCGACGCTTATGTCTATGTCCGGCAATCGAAGCCGGATCAGCTGCTCAACAACCCCGAGAGCCGCCGTCGACAATACGGCCTGGCGGCACGGGCGCGCGCACTCGGCTGGCAGAACGTCATTGTTATCGACGATGATCTCGGCCGGTCGGGTGATGGTCAAGCGCGTCCCGGCTTCGAGCGTCTGCTCGTGGCGATCTGCGCCGGCACGGCCGGTGCAGTGTTGGCGATCGAGGCGTCGCGGCTGGCCCGCAACGGGCGCGATTGGCACACGCTGCTGGAATTCTGCGCCTTCGTGAACTGCGTAATTATCGACGAAGACGGCGTCTACGATCCGCGGCTGATCAACGATCGGTTGTTGCTCGGATTGAAAGGCACTTTTAGCGAGCTCGAATTGTCGATTTTCCGGCAGCGTTCACGAGAGGCGTTGCGCCTGAAAGCAGCGCGCGGCGATCTGCACACGACGGTCGCGATCGGCTACCGGCGCGGCGCTGACGGTCGCCTGGAGCAGGATCCGGACCGGCGGATTCGCGAGGTGATGTCTCTGGTGTTCCGCAAGTTCAGCGAAATCGGCAGCGTGCGCCAGCTCGCCATGTGGCTGCGGCAGGAGGGGATTGACCTGCCGGTTGCCGTCTATGGTCCCGAGGGCCGGGTCGTGCAGTGGCGGCCGCCGCGCTACCATACGGTTCACCGGCTGCTGACCAATCCGGTCTATGCCGGGGCCTATGTGTTTGGTCGCACCGGCTCGCGAGTGCGGTTCGAAGACGGACGCAAAGTCGTCACTCATGGTATCGCGCGCGGCCGCGAGAAGTGGGAGATCGTGATCCGTGACCACCATAATGGCTACATCTCATGGGACGAGTATAATCGCAACCAGAAGGTCATCGCCGGCAACGCCAACATGAAGGGGACGATGGTAGCAGGCTCGGTGCGCAAGGGCGGAGGGCTTCTTGTTGGACTGTTGCGTTGCGGGCACTGCGGACGAAAGCTCAAAGTGCTCCATCATGCGCGTCGCGACACCCGCTACGTCTGCAGTCGCGAGATGTATTACACCTCCGACCAGAAGTGCATTGCCTTCGCCAATATGCGCATCGACGCGGCGGTATCGCAGGAAGTGTTGCGTACGATCTCACCGCTGGGCATTGATGCGGCGTTGCATTTGATTGCCGACCGCGAGCGGGCCAGTGGTGAACGGTTGCGGCAAAGTGAACTGGCACTGCAACAAGCGCGCTATGAGGTGACGCATGCGCGTCGGCAATATGATGCGGTCGACCCCGACAACCGGCTTGTCGCCAGTGAGCTCGAACGCCGATGGAACGAATGCCTGGCGGCGGTCGAGCGGCTTGAGGAGCAGATCGAGAGTTTGCAGAACGAGCAGCCACCCGCACTGCGCGACGACGAGCGGGCGGCGCTGCTGGCGCTCGCCGATGACTTGCCTCGGTTATGGAACCATCCCGGCGCGTCCAGCGAAATCCGCAAGCGGATTCTACGAGCGGTCCTGAAAGAGATCATCGTCACAGTGGAGGCCAGCCGGCTGCGTCTCGTGCTGCATTGGCAGGGCGGCGATCACACGCGACTTGAAGTCGCGAAAAACCGGACTGGTCAAAATCGCTGGAAAACCGATGTCGAGACCGTGCAATTGGTCCGCGACCTCGCTCGCAGCCTGCCGGACCACAGTATCGCCCCACTTCTCAACCGGCTCGGAATACGCTCGGCTAAAGGCCAGAGCTGGACCCAGTTGCGCGTCCGAAACTTCCGCGGCACGCATCGGATTGCGGTCTATCGCGAGGGCGAACGCGCGGCGCGGCATGAGCTGATCCTGACTGAGGCCGCGAGCCGCCTTGGCGTCCACAGGATGACTGTTATTCGCTTGATCCGGGACGGGTTGGTGCCCGCGAGACAAGCCTGCGTCGGCGCGCCCTATGTGATCCGAGAGGAAGATCTCGATCGTCCGGCGGTACGGCACGCGCTCGCCGCCGGTCGTCCAGTATCACCCGATCGGCGGCAAGAAAGTCTGTCTTTTCAATAAGCTCACGAGGTACTGCATCATGTCACCATCCCCTTCAAGCCGAGCAACAACCTATCGTTGAAGTGAGCCGGATCGTAGATGCCGTCCTCGTCAAGAATCAGCGTGTGCGAGAGCGCCGCCAACTCGATCAGGCGGTGCCACTCGGCATTGTTGCGTGCGAGGCGCGAGACC
>DATELY010000240.1:0-16988 GCA_035276085.1 Steroidobacteraceae bacterium
GGGTTTCGTTCCAGCCCGAGTACATGCCGGCCATAATTTTCGTTTGCGATGTCAGGGGCCAGCGCCATGTGGCAACTTGCCGAATGCACATCTCTCCAGGCGCGCTGAAGCGGATTCGTGTCGACGAGCCCCCGTGCTCCACCCATCTGGAACAGCTTGTCGACCGCGTTGTAGGCGAGCCGGACGGCATACGTGAAATCCCGCCGATTGCGATAGCGCTCCGGTAGCGTTACCGAACCGCGGTTCAGCACGTCGGTTACCTTGTGCAGCAGCATCTGCGCGAGATCGAGTTCGGTATCGGCCTCCGACAGACGCAGCTGCAGCGCCTGCTGCCCTGCCACCTGCTCCCTCGTGGCGGTTGACACCCTCTGCTTCGTCCACTCGACCCATTTATCGCGGGCGCCAATCGCCATGCCGACCGCCGGTGAGGCTATCGACAGAGGAATAGCGGTGTACATCGGCAGCCGATAAATGTTGTTCGTGTTGATTTTGTTGCCCGGACTTTCGCCCTCGCGAAGATCGCCCAGGTCCAACATGAATTCGTCGGGGACGAACGCCTCCTCCACGACAACGTCATTGCTTCCCGTGCCGCGCAGGCCGACGTTGAACCACGTGTCGACAACCTGGAAGTCAGGGCGACGGACGAGACACGCCATTACCCGCGGCGGACCTTCACCAGAAATCGCGGGGATCAGTGCGCCCAGCATGACCCAGTTGCAAAGATCGACCCCGCTCGACCATTGCCAGCGGCCAGAGAACCGTATCCCGCCGCTGACGACCTTGACCTTTCCCGTCGGCGTGAAGGAAGAAGCAATGCGGGCGTTCGGGTCCTCTCCCCAGATCCGTTCCTGAGCCTTCTCAGGAAACTGCGCGAGCAGCCAGCTGTGTGAGTTGAGAAGTGAGAGCAGCCAGGCTTCGGAACCGCAACCCGCGCTGCCAGCAATCACGGTGTCGACAAAGGTTCGCCAATCAACCTCAAAACCTTGCCAGCGCCTCGGACGCAGCAAACTCGTCAGACCATAACTCTCCATCTCCTCGACGGCTTCCTCCGCCACACGACGAGCTTTTTCAGTTCTGTCGGCGCGCGTGAGCGCACTCTTGGCGAAGGCGGCGGCTCGGGAGACCAACTCCGCGTGGCTCGGTACTGCATCCCTAGCGCTGCTCTGGTGAACGACTGACATTCAGAATCTCCGTGTGCGTCTTTCGTCAGATCTAAGAAGAAAAAACCAATGCCCTCGACCGCATGAATGCGCGATGCGACTGACGCTACGGCTGAACCTGCGCTTGGCTGTCGAGACTTGCGGCTGACCATCGTCGCGACAGTGAGGACCCAATTGTGTGAACAAGCCGACGACCGTCGAAACTGCGGGCGGATCCCGCGGAGCAGATTGTTAATCGCTCGCGAGAGCGCGGAAAAATGGGAGTTGATGATGGTATGGATCGCGCGACGCGATGAGTTGCTTGGATCGGTCGCAGCGATGAGTTCTATCCGCAAATGCGTTGGAAGAGGCTCGGAGTGGGTGTTGACCGCAAGGACACAGGTTACGCAAGCTGAAACTCTCGTTGGCAGAACCGCAGAGCAGTCATGCCCGCAGCTGTATTCCAACTCGGGAGCTCAGCCTTCAACGGTTGCAGCGCAGGTCCCTTCTTTTCTGAAAAGGTGGACTGGTCGTGCGAATAGTTGCGCTCGAGGAGCATTTCAGTCATCCGGATTTCATCAGCCGCATCCAGCCGGAGCGAATAGCCGAGCGCGGCTACCCACTGCCCGGGCCGGGTCTCGCGGCGGCAATGCGCGTGGAGCAGCTTTCCGACACCGGTCCCAATCGGCTTGCCGACATGGAAGCCGCCGGGATCGACGTGCAGGTCCTCTCGGGTTGCGGCCCAGGAGCCGATCTTCTCGATGGGCAGGAGGGCCGCGCTTTCGCGCGAGACTTCAACGACAGACTTGCCAGAATTGTCGCCGAGGGAGGCGGTCACTACGCGGCCTTCGCGCACCTTCCCATGACCGATCCCGATGCCGCCGCCGACGAACTCGAACGATGCGTGACTGACTATCGGTTCTGCGGTGCGTTAATCAGCGGCGACACCAATGGGCGGTTCCTGGATCACCTGTCCTTCGCGCCCATTCTCGAGCGAGCGGAGCGGCTCGATGTGCCGCTCTATGTTCACCCGAATGTGCCGCCGTTGGCGGTGCGGGAGGCCTATTACTCAGGCTTCCCCGCGCCCGTGGACTTTCTCTTCGCGACAGCCGGCTGGGGTTGGCACGCGGAAACCGCGGTTCATATCCTGCGGATGGTGCTCGCCGGAACGCTGGAACGTCATCGCAAGCTCAAGCTCATCGTCGGGCACATGGGGGAGGGTCTTCCCGCGATGCTCGACCGGTGCGATCAAGTCCTTTCGCCCCATGTGAGCCCCCATCTTGGGCGAACGGTCAAAGAAACGATTCTCGACCAGGTCTGGATCACGACGAGCGGGCTTTTCAGTTGGCCACCGATGGCGGTCGCGCTGCTGACCTTTGGCATCGACCGCGTTCTGTTCTCCGTAGACTACCCCTTTGGCGCGAACGGCGTGGCCCGTAAATTTCTCGATCATCTGCCACTGGCGTCAGCAGACAAGGCCAAGATCGCTCACGGCAATGCTGATCGTCTTCTGAAACTCGGCTAACTGCATTGTCTTTCCGCGGCGGGTAGTCACGCCATCGACCCTCATCGAACACACCGCCGTCGCTGCGTCGTGCGTGCGATGCGGACGAGCCGGTTCGCTACATCATTCCTGCGGCTGACGGTTCTCGCGCATCCATCGGGCCACCTTCGTGGCCCACGCGCCGGATGGATCGCCGGCTGCGATGCTCGCTTCGAAGTGGTTGCAGTTCTCCATGATTTCGACGTGCAATGGAATGGACGCTGCCTGCAGTGCGCCCACCATTTCCTCCGCCTGTCGAATGAGATGAGGGAAGTCGCGGCTGCCGTAACTTAGAAAGAACGGTGGCGTGCAACCGGGAGAGAGCTTTAGTAACGGCGAGGCGAGATCGTCCATGGCGGGATCGCTGCCTAGAAACCGCGGCCGCTTTGCGAGGCCACTCTGTTCTCCGAATCGGTACACGCCCGAGATCGGAGTGCATCCGCGGAGCGCGTTGGTCGGTAGCTGTCGAGCGGCACGCCAATCGTCGGTCACGGCCAGCAACGCGGCATAGTGGGCGCCGGCGGAGTGGCCTCCCACGAAGAGGCCACCTTTGGAGCCCATCGATGGCATCAACAGCCGATGGACCCAGGCTATGGCGTCGGCACAGTCGTTCAAGCCTGCCGGGAATACGTGCTGTGGCGCCAACCGGTAGGTGGCGCTAACGAACGTGATGCCATGAGCGTTGAAGGGCGGGGCCATGAAGTACATCCATTCCTTGTACCCGTTCGTCCAGCCGCCGCCATGAAAGAAGACGAGCACGAGGCCGTTCGGTTCGGCGGCAGGGAAGATCGTCAATGCTTGGTGCGGATCAGTTCCGTACTGAACATCTTGACCTCGCAGAGTCGCGCCAAGCGATAGGACACGTTTCGCGTACTCCTCACCGACCGGCGACAACGGCTCTTGAGCTGGATAGGCAGCGAGACGAAGTGCGAGTGCGTCCTCGTTCTCATCAGTGTGGGAATGAAGCGTGGGGTCAGTCATTACTGGTGCCGTGGATTGGCATTGCGCCATCCTTCCTCTATTAAGCCGGTCCCAAAATTCAGTCTAGGGTGGGGCGGGTAGAATCTCAATACCGAACGACATTCGTAAAAATGGACTCCTTGACCGGGGCCGAGGGAGATCCAGCGTGCCAATCTGCTGGCGGCGGAGCAGAATCGCTTGCATCTTTTCACAGAAGAGTCAGAGGAATGGTTCAGCGGAAAAAAGATGACGTTCGCGACGCGATCCTGTCAGCTGCGTTTCACTTGTTCACCGAGAAAGGCTACAGCGAGACGACGGTCCCAGCCATCGCGCGACGGGCGGGGATCTCCACCGCCAATGTTTACGTGTACTTCGGATCCAAGATGCAGATCCTCTTCACGCTATTTACGCCGTGGCTCGAGGATCGCCTCGCGAAGCTGGACAAGTCGCTGAGCAGGATCTCCGATCCGAAGCTGCGACTGAAAAAACTGTTGCTCGTGTTGTGGCGAGATCTCCCGCAGGAGAACAACGGTTTCGCTCACAACGTAGTGGACGCAATCTCGTCCAATCGGAGTCGCGAAGAGTACGACCCACAATTGCGCGAGCACTTCGTGGAGCGCGTGGTCCAATGGCTGCAAGACTGCACTGGCATGGGAAGGAAGGAGTGCCGCCATGCCGCCATCGTCATAGTGATGGCTTTCGACGGGTTCGCCGCCAACGCAAGTCTCGAGCAGGGGGTGGCGTGTACTCCCGAGACGGTGGAGTTGTTCAGCACACTCTTGCTGGACCACCGGTCGGCGACGAAGGAAGCCACCTGAGCGAGCATGTAAACCGCCATGTTGCCCGCGCAATGACGGAGGAATATTGACAATCTGCTGATGCTCGCGATAATAACGAACAGTGATCGGTTTTGAGGCAGGCATTGCAATCGAGCCTGGCCTGTAGCACCGCCTGGCCGCAGGCGCTTACCGAGGCGAGCACGACAATGAACCTTCGACCTCTGCGTCCCGTCACCGAAGAAGAGATCCAAAAGTTCGAACGCGATGGATTCGTTCACCTCGAGAACATCCTGAGCGACGATTGGGTGACGCTGCTCGATCGCACCATCGAGGCGCTCGCGGCAAATCCGAGTGGGCAAGTTATCGACTTCACCACCTTGGGCATGATGGCGGAGGCGACGGAGACGGTCGATGCGCTGGTGGCCGATGGCGAGTGGAAGGATCCGGAGAAGCGCGCGTGGGCATCCCCAGCTGCGATGGCCAACAACATCTTGCGGGAGGAGGTGGCTGTCGAGAATGCGCAACGAGGTCACTTTGTCTCGATGACCGGCGCATTCCGCCGGTGCGAGCCGATCAACGAGCTCGTGTGCAAGTCGCCCGTTCCCGAGATCGCCTCCAGGCTGATGCGGTCGAAGAAGGTTTACGTGTACGACGATCAGGTGCTTCTGAAACCGCCGTACACGCTCGAGAAGACCGCGTGGCACCAGGACAACGGTTACGATCATGTCGCGGGCGATCAGCTTCTGGGCATCCGCATTCCGACGACCCGAGAGACGATGGAGATGGGCCCGGTCGGCTACCTGCGAGGCAGCCACAAGGACGGGGTGATCTACAAGGTAAATTACTTCATCTCGGAAGTCGGCAACGAGCGCGACACCGGTGCTCCGATTCCTGACATCGAAGGGCACGAGCAGGATTTCGCGGTGGAGTACTGCCAGCCGCAACCGGGTGACGTCGTTGTCCACCACCTGCGCACTCTGCACGGCGCGGGGGGTAATCGCTCGAAGACCACGGCTCGAAAGGCAATCACCATCCGTTACGCCGGTGACGACGCGCGGTTCCTGCATCGTCCGTTTGCCCCGCCGCAGGACGTATTCCACTTGAAGAATGGCGATCCTCTGGACCTGGATCCCGCGAACCATCCAGTGGTCTGGCCACGCTAAGGAGGCTGAGTATGTACGCCGTCAGAATCCAATATCCTCGCACTGCCGGATCAACCTTCAACCTGCGTCACTACCTCGACGTGCATACGCCGTTGGGACTGGGCCTGTTGAAATCGACTTACGGCATCGTACCCGTTCGGGTCGAAATCGATGCCGAACCGATTCCGCTCGGCGCGCAGCCGCCCCCGTATCATTGTGCGAGCAATCTCTATTTCGCCGAGCTGTCGCACGTAGAGGCGTTCAAAGCTCTGTTCGACCGGGAAGACACCGCCAAGCAGCTGGCCGACGACTTCCAGTACTACACCACGAACCATCCCGTGATCTCGGTTTCCAAGCTGCTTGAAGTCGATCCGGTGAAGCATGTTCCGCTCTGAGCGCGGGACGGCTCTTGTTACACCGTCAGCAGCAAACTCCAGCGCCTGCCGGGTAATGCGCTACCAGCTCCGCTCTTTGTCAGCCCTCTGAAGCGAAAGGGAAACCCATGCATTCCGCCATACGCACTCAGGAACTCAACCCCGCCAAAATGGCCGGGCTGTTCCGCAAACAATTCGAGCTGTGCAAGTTGGTGCGCGGCCAGACGATCGCCATCGTGAGCGATCTGGGCACGCGCCGTGACTATATTCAAGCCGCCTTCGCCGCCGCCGAAGACCTGGGGATCGACATCTACGAGATGTGTGTCAACACCATCCCGGGCTGGACGAAGGTCGGCGTGCCGACCATTGGCCAGTGCAAGGGGACGCTGGAGGCCCTGTGCGCTGTTGACATGGTTCTCATCTTCCACGTGCCTCTGTTTTCCAAGTGGTTGAAAGAGGTGATGAGCCGCGGTGTTCGGGTGCAAATGATCATCGACACCCCTGACGATCTGTATCACCTGCAATCGCCTCCGGGTTTGAGGGAGGCGATGCTCCATGCGCATGCACTGTATGAGAAAACCCGCGAGGTGCGCGTCACCAGCAAAGCTGGGACCGATCTCACTTACACGCGTGGTCAATATCCGGTGATGAGCCAGTACGGTATGGCAGATGAGCCCGGTCGCTTCGATCACTGGGGCGCCGGTCTGCTGCACACATTCCCGGACGAGGGCAGCGCTCACGGCCAAGTCGTTATCGCTCCAGGCGATATCATCATCCTGCCGTACTGCAGATACGTGCAGGACGAGATTCGCCTCGAGGTCCGCGAAGGTCATGTCACGAAAATCGAGGGAGGGTTGGACGCCACGCTGATGCGCGATTGGCTTGCCGAAGGCGTTACCGGCGATACGGACCGTGATCCCTACGCGGTCTCTCACCTCGGCTGGGGCCTGAATCCTCAGGCTCGTTGGGACTCGTTGGCGATGTACGGCGACGAGCCGGAGCACAGTCGTGCCGCCGCGCGCAGCTTCCCCGGCAACTTCCTGTTCTCCACGGGACCGAACAGTCAGGGCGGTGGCAAGCGCGTCACTCGAGGGCACTACGACGTGCCGATGCGCGGCTGCACGATCTCACTGGACGGTCGAGTAGTGGTCAAGGACGGCGCAATCGTCGATCCTCGAATGATCGTTCCGAAGGTGGCGCGCTGAACTTGGCGAGCGGGAAAGAGTGCAAAGAGTGCTATTGAGGCGCGACCAGGCATCTGCAGGTTTCCTTTGTTCGCGTAGTGCGGTTGATCACTTGCACACATCGTTTCGCCTGAAACGTACTGCCGGTGCATGGACATCGTCCTGCTTCAATTGCGACGTAGCGTTCCCTCTGAAAGCAGCTGCACTCTTGCAGCGAAACAGTGAGGAGCGAAATCATGACTACCAGATCTTGGCAAACAAGTGGCGTGGCAATCGCGGCGCTGCTGAGCGCGGCGTGCGCCACGACGGGTACAGGAACGGGCGAGCCGCGTGGGGGCGGCCCTGATGTGCGCTTCGACTGGAAAGCCGAAGACGCCGTCAAAGGTCAGATGACCGCCACGTTCGCGGACGGCAAGAGTTACTCCGGCCAGCTCTTCCAGATCACACGCGATACGCGCGTGGATGACGTTGGGCCATTATGGACCGGCTGGCGCAGACACTGGGGTGGATGGCCGTACTGGGATGAGGGCCCAGAGTTCATCACGCACTATTCAGGACGCGTGGTTGCGAATTTGAGTGGTTCCGACGGCGATCACATGCGCTGCAACTTCCGCCTCATGGACCCATCGCGGGGCATGGCCGGCGGCGGCCAGGGCAAGTGTCAGCTCTCCGATGGACCTACCATCGACGCGACGTTTCCCTCCGCGTGAGCGCGATGCTTTCAGCGTACGACCTTGACCGGGGCGTCGAAGTAATAGCCGACGCCCCGTTCGGTGCGGATGAACGTGGGATGGGCCGGATCGGGTTCGATCTTGCGACGCAGACGCAGGATCTGTACGTCGATGGAGCGGTCGTACACTTCCGTGCTGTGCAGGCGCGACAGGTCGAGCAATTGATCGCGCGTCAGGATGCGCTGGGGGGAGGACAGGAACGCACACAGCAGGCTGAACTCGCCGCGCGAGATCTCGATGTGCTCGCCCTGCGGTGATTGCAGCCGATGCAGTCGCACGTTCAGCTCCCAGCCCGCGAACCGGTAGGCCCGCAGCGTCTCATCGCGCCCGAGTGTCACGACTTCCATCTGTGCCCGTCGCAGCACGGCGCGAATGCGCGCCAGCAATTCGCGCGGCGAGAACGGCTTGGTGACGTAGTCGTCCGCCCATAGCTCGAGGCCCATGATGCGATCGGCCTCCTCCGCGCGCCCGGTCAGCATCATGATGGGCACCTTCGAGTTCTGGCGGACCGTGCGCGCAAGGTGCATGCCGTCCTCGCCCGGAAGCCGCAGATCCAGCAGCAGCAGGTCGATGACCTCCCGCCCGAGGACGTCCAGCATCTGCTTGCCATTGCCGACTGCGGTGACCCGGAAGTCGTTTTGTGAGAGGTATTCGCTGACGAGGCTGCAGACATCGGGGTCGTCGTCGACCATCAGCACGTGAAGGGTTGTCGTCATGTTCACATCCGCACCTCGTAAGCCCAATGCACGATTGCAAGCGACTCTTACCGCGCGATGCCGCGGCTCATTACAAACGTAACAACGATCGCGCGCAGCAACATGCTGCGCTAATACCGCCGATGCTCAATGTAACCCTGAAGAACCACCCTGCGATGCATTGGAGAGGGGATTTGAACCTGCATTCCCATGCGCAATGTTCGACACGCGGCGCGCGCCGCCGGGTGCTCGTGCTCGAATCCGACCGGCTGATCAAACAGCTGATCGTCGAATGGCTGGACATGGCCGGCTACGAGACGGTGTGTGCCAGCGACCCGACATCGGTGGCGCCGGTTGCCGGCATGGCGTGCGATCTGATGATCGCGGATGTACCTGCCCCATTCGAATCGGCACGGGAAGCGATAGCGCGGCTGGCACGCGCGCTGCCGGGCACACCGGTCATCGCGATGTCCGCCGACGTGTTGGCGTCGGGCCCCTCTGCCTCGAATGCCATTGCGCGCGAGCTTGGCGCGGCAGCGGTACTCGTGAAACCATTCACCCAGCACGCGCTGCTCGATGCGCTCCACCGCGCCCGAACCTGAAGGTCGCAAGGTCGGCAAGCTCCCATGGCCTCTAAGCTAACGCTGGCGCTACGCGAGGGCGCGCGATACCTGACCCGGCTGCGCTCTTCGATCCTGCTGCCGTTCATCGTTCTCGGCTTGTCTCTCATCACGACGGGCGTCTGCTGGCATCTGGTCGTACAGCGAGACGAGAACAACGCGCGCACCGAGTTCGAAAGCCAGGCGCGCGCGAGCACCACGGAAATCCGGGAAGAGTTGCAAGGCTTCGAAGAGGTGCTGCTGGCGGGAGCCGGACTCCTGGTCGAGAGCGACACCGTGTCGCCGGAGGAATGGCGGCGCTTTGTCGAGCGGCTCGACCTGCGCCACGCTTACCCCGGGATCGAGGCGGTGAACTACGCCGAGCGCGTCACACCGGACCAGATTGCAGCACTCCGTGGTCGCCTGCAGGCGAGCGGCAACGCGGAGTTCCGCATCTGGCCCCCGAGCGCGGCTGACGAACACGTCATCGTCGTGCTGTCCGAACCGTTCGGCAGAGCGCGGAGCCGCGGCATCGGTTTCGACCTGATGTCGGATCCGACGCGTCGCCGTGCACTCGAACGCGCGCGCGACACGGGCGCAGTGAGCTTGTCCGGCCGCGTGAATCTGCACATGGATGCGCTGCATCCGCGTCCGGCGCTTCTGATGTTCGTGCCCGTGTACCTGCGCGATCGATCGCCGGGCTCGCCGGAAGAGCGGCGTGCGGCGCTGATGGGCTACGTGATTGCGGCGTTTCACGTGGACGACGTCGTTGCCGGCGCGCTGAAGCAACGGTCGCTGCCGCTCTCACTCTCCATCTGGGAGGGCACACGCAGGACGCCCGATACATTGATCTACAGCTCGCCTGTGCGACGGACATCCGCTGTGGCCGCGCATGCGCCGACGTTGACGACGGACGTGCCGCTGTCCCTTTCGGGACAATACTGGACGCTGCAATTCAGCGTGCGCAGGCGTGCTGCGATGATTCAACAGGGGAACGATCCCATCATCGCGCTCGCGGCGGGTATTCCGCTGTCGCTGCTGCTCTTTGGCATGACGTGGTCGGAGGTGAGATTGCGCGCGCGCGCCGTGCGTCTGGCGGGCCAGATGACGGAGGCGGCGCGTAAACAGGCGCAGCTCCTGGAGCTCACTCACGATACGGTGTTTCTGCGCGACAAGCAGAACGTCATCCGCTACTGGAATCGTGCCGCCAGCGACGCCTACGGCTTCAGCGCCGATGAGGCCATCGGTCGCACTTCCGACGATCTGCTGCAAACACGCTTTTCGCAACCGCGCGAGCAGATCTGGCGCGAGCTCGAGAACACCGGCCGCTGGGAAGGAGAGCTCATCCACACGCGCCGGGACGGCAGTGAGATCGTCGTCGCATCGCGCTGGGCCGTGCAGAGAGACGCGCAGGGCGAGATCGAGTCCGTCCTCGAGACGAACAACGATATTACGGAGCGTCGCCGGTTGGAGGCGAGCCTGCTGCAGGCGCAGAAGCTCGAAGCAATGGGCACGCTGGCGGGCGGTGTGGCGCATGACTTCAACAACATTCTCGGTGCGGTGCTCGGTTACGGCGAGCTCGCGCAGAGCTCGGTGCCGGCCAACAGCGCCGTGCGCAGGTATATCGACAGCATGATGAGCGCGGGCCAGCGTGCGAAGTCTCTGGTCGAGCGGATCCTGGCGTTCAGTCGCAGCGGCGTCGGACCGCGCGTGCCGGTGCACGTACAGTCGGTCGTCGTGGAAGCGCTCGAAATGCTGAGTGCCTCGCTGCCGGACAACATCCGGCTCGAACACACGCTTGCCGCCGATAACTCGGCGGTCATAGGCGACGCCACCCAGATCCATCAGGTCGTTCTCAATCTGTGCACGAATGCGGCCCAGGCCATGAGGGCCGGTGGTGTGCTGGATGTGCGGCTCGACATCGTGAGCTTCGATGCCCCGCGAACGATGATCACCGGTGCGCTGCCGGCGGGAGAGTACGTGCACCTGCGTGTGCAGGACACCGGCAACGGCATCGAGCCGCAGCTGCGCGATCGCATTTTCGATCCCTTCTTCACGACGAAGGGCGTGGGCGTCGGCACGGGCCTGGGGCTCTCCCTGGTGCATGGCATCGTGATCGATCTCGGTGGCGGCGTGGACATGACGAGCGCATTGGGTCGCGGCACGACCTTCAGTGTCTACCTCCCGCGGCAGGGCTGTGTGGAGCCTGCATCGGTCGACGACGAACCGATGCCCCAAGGCAACGGCGCAGCCGTGATGCTGGTAGATGATGAAGAGGCGCTCGTGCGACTCGGCGAGGAGATGATCGCGAGGCTCGGCTACGAACCCGTCGGGTTCACGTCGGCAGCGGAGGCACTCAAGGCGTTCCGCATCGACCCGCAGCGCTTCGCCGCGGTGCTGTCGGACGAAACCATGCCGGGCATGACCGGCTCACAGCTGGCGGAGCAGATCATTGCGCTGCGGCCCGATATTCCGATCATTCTGATGAGCGGTTACGCGGGGCCCACACTCGCGGCGCGTGCGCGCTCCGCAGGCGCTCGCGACGTGCTGAGCAAGCCCCTCGCGGCGCGGGACATTGCGCGCGCACTTGCAGGCGTCGTGGCCAATACTGGCAGCTACGCGTCTGCGGAAATATTCAAGCAATCCACGTGAATGGGGCTGACTTTGCCAAGGAAAGTCGCTACGCGGGTTCGAGCCCGCGTAGCGGCATGACTTAGGTGGCGGAGAGGGAGGGATTCGAACCCTCGTAGGGACGCAATGCCCTCAACCGATTTCGAGTCGGTGCCGTTATGACCGCTTCGGTACCTCTCCGAGGGGGGCGGATTGTGGGGGAATGGGGGTGAGTGCGTAAAGAGTCTCTATGCCCGCCGAACCGTTGAGCTCGCAGCGTAACTTGCGCGTGCGTTCCTTCCCTTGCGAAGCGGGGGCCGCTCCTGCGCATCCATGCGCCCCGCGCCATTCGTGCATCCCTGCACATCAGAAGGACAGGATGGGGGTGCTCAATCGAGTGGCGGTGCCGTCCATCTGCCCCCACCCTAGCCCTCCCCCGCTTCACAGGGGAGGGGACAGGAAAGTGCAGGTGTCACTTCTTCTTTTTCGGCTCGCCCACCTTTTCTGCGTACGCGCGTGCGAACTCCTCCGCGAAAATCGGCGGCAGGCCTTGTTCGTTGCGCTGGTTCAGGACCTGATAGAACTCGATGTACAGGTCCCAGTACTTCATGCGGTTGGTCGCGCCGAGGAGCGGACCGCGCTTGAGACCGCGATCGAAGCGTTCCTGCAATTCGCCGGGCTCGATGCGGTTCATCATCTCGTCGATGGCGGACTGCACCGCGCCACCGAGGGCTTGCTGGTGCAGTTTCAGATCGGCGAAGGAACTGCGGATGGCCTCGATCGGCCCGAGGTAGCGGGTGCTGTGCGCGTCCAGGAGCTTCAGCACGGCCTCATCCACGCTGGCCGAGAACTTCAACGGGTTGTTTTCCGTGGGCTGGATCGTCGTTTGCGACAGGCGCAGGCGCGTCTTGGTGTCGGAGCGGCTCTTGAGTGCTTCCATCAGGCCGAGCACCACTTCGCGGACCATCTGACCGGCGAGTGTCAGGACGGCGTTTTGTGCGTCCATGGGGAGGGCAGTGGGATCGATTCCTGCGCCGCGGCAGAACGCATCGAGACCCTCGCCAGCGGTATCGGTCGCCCGACGCGGCTTCTCGACCGGGGCCGGGGCAGCAGGAGCGGATTCGCGAGCCAACGCTGCCGGCGAACCGGGCACGCCCATGGTGCGGCGATCGTACGGCCGCGTCTGCATCTGCCAGTCGTCGGACGACTTCTCAGGCGGGGGCGATTTCTTGTCCCGCGCCACGGTGCGCTGGGCTCCGTCATCGGTGGTTTCCAGCAACGAGGCGAATCCCTCGCGCATCGCGCCCAGGCTGGACTTCGCTTGTGGTGCCTCGACCGACATCGAGTCGGAGAGCTCGAAGCCATGCACCACGGGTGTCTGGCGCCGGATCGCCGATTCGCTCAACAGGTCGGTGATATCCAGGTCTTCGCCGAGATCGTCGATCGTCGGTTCGATGACGCGCGGTTTGGGCGCGCGGCGCTTGTTGCCGGCGACGGCGGGCGGCGCGGGCATCTGGCCACTTGCGTCGGGCGAGAAGTCGTTACGCTCATCGATGCTGACGAGGACTTCGTAGTCCCCGAAACGCAGGCGATCGCCATCGCGCAGTGTGTAGGCGCCTTCGACGGAGATGGGGGTGTCCCCGCCATTCACGAACACGCCGTTGGTGCTGGTGTCCTCGAGCACCCATTGGCCGGTGCGGAAGACGACCTTGGCGTGATGGCTGGAGACGTAGCGATCCGGATCCGGGAGAATCCAGTCATTATCCTGAGCGCGGCCGATGCGGCCGCCGGTCACGCCGAATAGGCACGAGCTGCGCCGACCGAGCGCCTTGTATTGATCGCTTATGACACGCAGTTTCAGCGCCATTGAAGGTGAGTCTCTCGCGCACGCCCAATCCCGGCGTCGCTGATTGGCTGACGCTCCTGAGCTGGGCTATGTAATATGCCGCGCAGACTAACAACCCGACCTCCCGCGGATATGGCAGCGAGTCACATTTTCAAAGTCGCTTTTGCTAACCAAGGCAAGGTCTTCGAAATCTATGCCCGCAAGGTGAGCCACGGCTCGCTGTTCGGTTTCATCGAGGTCGAAGAGCTGATTTTCGGCGAGCGTTCGGCCGTGGTCGTGGATCCCAGCGAAGAGAAGATCAAAGCCGAGTTCGAGGGCGTCAAACGCACGTTCCTGCCGATGCACTCCGTGCTGCGCATCGACGAAGTCCGCGAGCAGGGCGTGAGCAAGATCACCACGCTCGAGGGCACTTCGAACGTTGCTCAATTTCCGCTGATGTACTCGCCGGACAAGAAGTAGAAGCGGTTAGCGGTCAGCGGTTGGGAAGAGGATAATCGCGCGCTTCAGGGGCGGGGCGCACCAGCGCTCTGACCAACCGCCAACCGCCAACCGCCAACCGCCTTCCTACATGCTCATTCTGCCCGGCGCGCCAGCACTCTCTTCCTTCCGTATCCAGAAACTTCTGAGCGCGCTCAAGGCGCGCCACCCGCAGATCCGGGGCCTGAGTTCGCGCTACCTGCACTTCGTCGAGCACCCGCAGCCGCTGTCGCCGGACGCGCGCAAGGTCCTGGAAGCGTTGCTTCGTTATGGACCTCGCATTGAATCCGAAGCGCTCACTGGAGCGACGCAGACCGTCATCGTCGTGCCGCGCGCCGGAACGATCTCGCCGTGGTCCAGCAAGGCGACCGACATCGCCCATGTGTGCGGACTGATCGGCATCGAACGGATCGAGCGCGGGATCGAATACACGGTGGCAGGCGAGGGGCTCGACCGCTCCGCACGGTTGGCCGCGGCGGCTCTGCTGCACGATCGCATGACCGAGACGGTCGTCTTCTCTGAGGAGGAAGTGGCGCAGCTCTTCCTTCATGAGACGCCCAAGCCGCTACGTCGAGTTCACGTGCTGCAAGCCGGTCGCGCCGCACTCGTCGATGCGAATCGCATGCTGGGCCTCGCGCTGTCCGACGACGAAATCGATTATCTGCATGAGAGCTTCACACGGCTGAAGCGCGATCCCACCGACGTCGAGCTGATGATGTTCGCGCAGGCGAACTCGGAGCACTGCCGGCACAAGATCTTCAATGCGGAGTGGACGATCGATGGCGTGCAGCAGCCGAAGTCGCTGTTCGCGATGATTCGCAACACGCACGCGCGTGCGCCGCAGGGCGTGCTCTCGGCTTATCGCGACAATGCGGCTGTGATCGAGGGCGCCCAGGGTCAACGTTGGTTTGCCGAAGCGAGCGATGGCGTTTATCGCGCGCACGATGAATCGATCGACATCCTGATGAAGGTCGAGACTCACAACCATCCGACGGCGATCTCGCCATTCCCCGGTGCTGCGACGGGCTCGGGCGGTGAGATTCGCGATGAAGGCGCGACGGGACGCGGTGCGAAGCCGAAAGCGGGGCTCGCGGGCTTTTCGGTTTCGAACTTGCGCATCCCCGGATTCGAGCAGCCGTGGGAGCGAGATTTCGGTCGCCCGGGTCGCATCGCCAGCGCGCTCGACATCATGATCGAAGGCCCGATCGGCGCCGCCGCGTTCAACAACGAATTCGGTCGCCCCAACATCTTCGGCTACTTCCGCACGTTCGAAATGGAGCTGGCGACACGCGCGCGCGCGGGACTGCGTGGGTATCACAAGCCGATCATGATCGCCGGCGGTCTGGGTAACGTGCGGCGGCAACATGTCGAAAAGGCGGATATTCCCGCGGGTGCGAAGATCGTCGTGCTCGGCGGCCCGGCGATGTTGATCGGCCTGGGCGGTGGTGCGGCTTCGTCAGTCGGTAGTGGCGCGAGCACCGAACAGCTCGACTTCGCCTCCGTGCAACGTGGCAATCCTGAGATTCAACGTCGCGCGCAGGAAGTCATCGACAGCTGCTGGTCACTCGGCGCAGCCAATCCGATTCTGCTGATCCACGACGTCGGCGCGGGTGGCTTGTCGAACGCCATTCCCGAGTCCATCGATCACAGCCATCGCGGCGGCCGTGTCGATCTGCGCAAGGTGTTGAGCCTCGAGCCCGGCATGTCGCCGCTCGAGATCTGGTGCAACGAGGCGCAGGAACGCTATGTGCTGTTGATCGCAGCGGAGCACCTGGGACGCTTTGCAGAGTTCTGTGAGCGCGAGCGCTGTCCGTATGCGGTCGTCGGCGACATCACCGATGACGGCTGGTTGAAGGTCGAAGATCCGCTGCTGCACGAACCGCCGGTCGATGTGCCACTCGAAGTGATTCTGGGCAAACCGCCGCGCATGCAGCGCACCGCGCAGAGCGTGCCCGCGCTGCACGATGACTTCGATCCAAGTGCGCTCGATCTGCGAGAGGCTGCGTTGCGTGTGTTGCGGCTGCCCGCGGTTGCCGACAAGAGCTTCCTGATCACCATCGGCGATCGCTCCGTTGGCGGCATGATCAGTCGCGATCAGATGGTCGGTCCGTGGCAGGTGCCGGTGAGCGACGTCGCGGTCACCGTGGCCGATTACTTTTCGACGGCCGGCGAAGCCATGTCGATGGGCGAGCGCACACCGCTCGCGTTGCTCGATGCGCCGGCGTCCGGTCGCATGGCCGTGGCCGAGTCGATCACCAACATCGCCGCCGCGGACATCGCGAAGCTCAGCGATGTGCGCCTGTCTGCGAACTGGATGGCGGCCTGCGGTGAGCCGGGTGAGGACGCGGATCTCTATGCGACCGTGAAAGCGGTTGGCGAGGAGTTCTGTCCGGCGTTGGGCATTGCGATTCCGGTCGGCAAGGATTCGCTCTCGATGAAGACCCAATGGAATGACGTGGCGAGCACAGACGGTCGCGCCCGCAAGATGGTCGCGCCGCTGTCCTTGATCATCTCGGCATTTGCTCCTGTGCAGGACGTGCGACGCACGCTCACGCCGCAACTACGCAGCGATCAAGGCGACACGACGCTGTTGCTGATCGATCTGGGCGCCGGTCGCAATCGCCTTGGCGGCTCGGCATTGGCACAGGTCTATGGTCGATTGGGCGCCGCTGCGCCGGACTGCGATGACGCTGACTCGCTGCAGCGATTCTTCGCCGCGATTAACGACTTGCGCTCGCAAGGTCTGGCGTTGGCGTATCACGATCGCTCGGACGGTGGTTTGTTCGTCACGCTCGCGGAGATGGCGTTTGCGGGTCACTGTGGCGTAGACGTTGCGCTCGATACGAAGGGCTCGAGTGCGGCTGCGCTCTTCAGCGAAGAGCTCGGTGCGGTACTGCAGATTCGAGCGC
>DATELY010000241.1:0-7226 GCA_035276085.1 Steroidobacteraceae bacterium
CCGCTCGATGCGCTCACGCAATGGCGTGCGCCGACATATTCGGCCAGGCGCTTCTCCAGCTCCGGCACTTCGGGCCCGAGAATGTATTGTCCGTGATCGAGGACGGCTTGAATGCGCGCGTCCATCTTGGCACGCACCCGCCGGTACTGGGTCTTGAGATCGATGAAGTCCATGGCGGTTAGCGGTTGGCGATTAGTTTTCGGAGCGAGCCTATCACTCCACCCCCGCGATTTCTGCCAATGCATCACACCCGCCATTCCGAACCAACCGCGACCGGAGGGAATCCCGCGGGGCTAACCGCTAACCGCCAACCGCTGCATCTCATCAATCGCTTTGTTCGCCAGTTGGTCCGCGCGCTCGTTGCCCGGCACACCGGAGTGTCCCTTCACCCAGTGCCATTCAATGACATGCCGCCCGATCTCGGCTTCGAGTGCCTGCCAGAGGTCGACATTCTTGACGGGCTTCTTGTCCGCCGTGCGCCAGTCCCTCAGTTTCCATTGCGCCAGCCATTCGGTGATGCCTTTGCGCACGTACTGAGAGTCCGTGTAGAGGCGCACCTCGCAGCCGCGCTTGAGTGCCTTGAGCGCCTCGATGGCGCCTGTGAGCTCCATGCGATTGTTGGTCGTGAGCGGCTCGGCACCGCTCAATTCGCGCTCGTGTTCGCCGGCGATCAGCACCGCTCCCCATCCACCAGGACCCGGGTTGCCGCGGCACGCGCCATCGGTGTAGATCTCGACCTTGGTCATTGAAGAAGCGGTTAGCGGTTGGCAGTTGGCGGTTGGCGCGATTCAGAATTCGGATGGTGCAAGAAGGAGCTGGAACGACTCTGACCAACCGCCAACCGCCAGCCGCCAACCGCTTTCCCGCGCGTCGTGGGCTCGATCAAACCACCAACCACCTTCGGCCGCGCACGCCAGCGCGGCAGGATCGGCGTCATGCAGTACACACGCTTGCGCGCCTTGAGCAGATAACCGCCAGCAAGCAGCGGCCACAACCGCTCACCGGCACGCTCGAACACACCGTTCGACAACGCATCGGGCGCGCCCCAAGGCAGCGTGAACAGATAGCGCCGCGCATCGATCAATTCGAAGCCAAGCAACTTCAACCAGTCCCGCATGCGCCGCTCGCTGATCAGCCGCTCGGTGCCGGGCGGAAAGCCCTTCCCCGCGAACAAGTGCCGCAGTCCCCAGGAGGACAGCGGGCGGAAGCCCAGGATGATGAGGTGGCCTTCGCCCGGCATGATGCGTTCGACTTCGCGCAGGATCTCGTGCGGCTCGGGCTCGTATTCGAGCGTGTGCGGCAGCAGCACGGCATCGATGGAGTCGGAAGTGATCGCCAGTGCATCGGTGCGAGAGCGCACGAGCGTGCGACCGTTCGCGCGTTGCCCATGCCACGCGAGCACCGATGACCGCTGCGTGCGCGCATCAGCAATCAACGCGTCGTCGTCGCCCCAGAGGCCAATTTGCAACAATTGCCAACCGAACACCTGTGCCAGTGCTTCGGAGACCAACTTGTTCTCCAACGCAAATACACGCTGCCCCAAAGGCGAGCGCAACCACTGCTGTAGCTGATCGCTCATGTCGGTTCCCGCGAGCTGTGGCTTCATGATCGAGAGGATAGCGGAGAAAGCTCATCGCGTGAGCTTGCTCCTCGCGCTGCTCGCTGTGTTTAATACGGGCTGACAGCGACGGTTGGTGAGGGCATGCAATCCCAGCTCAGAGTCACGCCCGTCCGGGCGTTCAGCGACAACTACATCTGGCTCGTGCATGCACCGCTCGATTCACGTCGAGTGTTCGTTGTCGATCCCGGCGATGCCGCCCCCGTGACAAGCACGCTGCAGGCTCAGCACCTCGAGCTCGCGGGCATTCTCGCAACGCACCACCATCCGGATCACGTGGGCGGAATTCCGGCATTGATGGCAGAAAACACGGGGGCGGTGTACGGACCGGCTCAGGAGCAGATCGGCAACTTGACTCATCGCCTCGATGAGGGCGATTCGGTCGACGTTCCGCCTCTGGGTTTTGCCTTCCAGGTATGGTCGGTGCCGGGGCATACGTCTGGCCACATAGCGTACGTGGGGCATGGGGCCGTCTTCTGCGGCGACACGCTCTTCAGCGGCGGCTGCGGCCGGCTGTTCGAGGGCACGGCCGAGCAAATGCATGCGTCTTTACAGAAGCTCAAGGAACTGCCTGCCGACACCTGCGTATATTGTGCGCACGAATACACGGTCAGCAATTTGCGCTTTGCACGCGCCGTGGAGCCGGACAACGCGGACATCGAAGAATATCTCGACGCCTGTCTGCGCCGGCGGAGTCGGGATGAGGCAACAGTGCCCTCGACGATGAGGCAGGAGCTCAAAGTCAACCCTTTCCTACGCTGTGACAGACAGAGTGTGAAACAGGCCGCGGAACGAGTCGCCCGCCGTGAGTTACGAAGTGAACCTGAAATATTCGCGGTCGTGCGCAAGTGGAAAGACACGTTCAGAAATTGATCCATGCGTGCCGGCCTTGAGTGCAACCCCGCATCGGCCGGCGCGAGCTGTGCCTCTGCTGCGCGATCGGAGGAAGTGTTAGTGACCCGACAGCCATCGAAGCCGAGCGTCAAGCTCGTTGTACTCGCGCTTGCGATGGCATGGCTTGCGGGGTGTTCATCCAACCGCACTATCGAGGTGCCCGCAGCGGAGGTCGACGAATCCACCCCGCTCGATGGCGACGGCAATCTGGCCGGCACACCGGCCGCCGTCGAGGCCGCCATCGAGAAGCTCGATGCCGAGAACGCCCAACGTGCCGTCACGTTGGCCAACGAGCGGGCGGTGGCTCAGAGTCCTGACGATCTGTTTGAACGCATCCGCCACGGATTCTCGATCGAAGACGTGGACCACGAGTCGGTGGATCGCGAGCTGAATTGGTACGCCAAGCACCCCGACTATCTCGACCGTACGTTCCGCCGCGGCGAGCGCTACCTGCACCACATCGTGAGCGAGATCGAAGAGCGCAAGATGCCCCTGGAGCTCGCGCTGTTACCCGTCGTGGAAAGCGCCTTCAATCCCGTGGCGTACTCGCGCAGCCGTGCGTCAGGACTGTGGCAATTCATTCCTGATACGGGACGCCGCTACGGCCTCAAACAGAACTGGTACTACGACGGCCGCCGCGATGTGATCGAAGCGACCCGGGCGGCGCTGGACTATCTCGAGTTTCTCGCGGCCGAGTTCAACGGCGACTGGCTGCTCGCAGTGGCGGCCTACAACTGCGGCGAGATGGCCGTCGAGCGCGCCGTGAGACGCAATCAGGAAGCCGGTCGCCCCGTCGATTTCTTCAGCCTGAAGCTGCCTCGCGAGACGCGGGCGTACGTGCCGAAGCTGCTGGCCATGCGCCGACTGGTCCTCGATCCCGGCGCGTATGGGCTCGCCTTCGCTCCGATTTCGAACGAGCCGTATTTCGCGGTCGTGGAGACCGACGGGCAGCTCGATCTGAACGTGGCCGCCGAGCTTGCCGAACTGCCCAAGGAAGAGGTGCTGGCGCTGAATCCCGCGTTCAACCATTGGGTCACCGACCCGGAGGGTCCGCATCGCATCCTCGTGCCTGTCGACCGCGAGGAGCGGCTGGCAGCGGCTCTGGCGGATTTGCCGGAAGACAAACGCGTTCGCGTCGTCTATCACCGCGTGAAGCGGGGCGAATCGCTCGGCGCGATTGCGAGCCGCTATGGCGTGAGCGTCGCCTCGCTGCGCAGTGCGAATGGAGTGCGCGGCAACACGATCCATCCTGGGCAGGAATTGCTCATCACGTCGGCGCCGCGTGGCATCTCCATGGCGGCCGCGCAAGTCAGCCTGGATGAAGATGCGTCAGACAAGCCGCGCGCTGCGGCTGGTGGCCGTCATGTCGTGCGTCGCGGCGAGACGCTGTGGAGCATCGCACGTCGTCATGGTGTGAGCATGCAATCCCTGGCGAGCCATAACGGCTTGAGCGACGCGGGCGCCATCAGCGTGGGACAAGTGCTCAAAGTGCCCGCAGCTGCGCAGCTCGCCTCCACGCAGCCCAGCGATGAAAACCTGCAACGGCTGACGTATGTCGTGCGCCGCGGCGACACGCTCTCCGTCATCGCGGATCGCTTCCGTGTCCGCGTGCAGGATCTGCTCGGCTGGAACAACCTGCGGTCCGCCCACCGCTTGAAACCCGGTCAACGGCTCGTGATGTTCGTCGATGACACGCGCCGCTCGGGCGGTTGATCGCAGAGGCGGTAAGCGTTACTCCAACACCGCCGGATTCCGCACGATCTTCGCGTTTCGTTGGATCTCGCCCAGATACGCGCCGAACTCCTCATTGCCCCGCTGCCGCGCAGCTTGTGTCACGCGAGCATTGCGTGCCTCGGCAGCTTCGCTCTTCGGATCCGGCATGGCGATCTGCGATAGAGCCACCAGCGCATAGCCGCCGTCGGCGGTAGCCGCGCCCGCGAACTGCGGCGCGTCGGCGCTCTTCGGTGCACTCGCGGCAAAGGCCAGTTCGACGACTTCCGTCGGCACGCTGCTGTCGTGACGCTGAATAGTGCGTTTGCCCACCGGTGCGATCTTCAGATCCGCAGTGACTTGCGCCCACGGCGCCCCTGTTTGCAGACGCTTGAGCGCCTCGGCGCCCTGCTTGGCTGCCGCGGCTCTGGCGGCCTGCTGCTTGAGCTGTGCTTCGATTTGCGGACGCACTTGCTCGAGCGGCTGGGGCTTCGCCGGCTCGTGCTTTGCCACACGCAGCACGATCGCGCGATCCTCGCCAATCGCGATCAACGGGCTGTTCTGGCGACTCTGCAGCACATCATCGCTGAACACGGCTTTGATGACGTCCGGTTCGCGGCCCAAGGCGCCGCCACCCTCACGCGTGAACCCCGTGACCGTCTTCACCGGCAGCTTCAGCTTCTCACCGACACTGCGCAGCTCGGTCAGCGCAGCAAACGACGTGTCAGCCAACTCTTGCGAACGGTCGTAGAAGATCTGCTGTGACTGGTCGCGGCGATATTCGTTTTCCAGCTCCGTGCGGGCTTCATCGAAGCTCTTCACTTTCGCCGGCTCGATCTCTTCGAGCTTGATGATGTGGTAGCCGAACTCACTCTTCACCGGCCCGCGTATCTCGCCCGGCTTCATCGCGAACAACGCTTCCTCGAAGGGGCCAACGAACATGCCACGCTGAGCCCAGCCGAGATCGCCGCCCTGCTCTGCGGAGCCGGGATCTTTCGAGTACTGTTTCGCGAGTGCGGCGAAGTCTCCACCCGCTGTGACCTTCGCAGCCACTTCGTTCGCGAGTTTCTCCGCAGCCGCGGCGTCGTTGCCCTCGCCCGTCGGAATCAGGATATGACGAGCACGGCGGCGCTCCGGCGCCTCGAAGCGGTCCTTCACCTTCTCGTAGTAATCGCGCAGCGCCGCCTCATCGACTTTGACGGCGGCCTCCGCATCGGCACGCGTGAGCTCGATGTATTCGATGTCGGCGCGTTCGGGCGTCTGGTATTGATCCTTATGCTCGGTGTACCACTGTTGCGCTTGCGCATCGGTGACTTGAGCTGCGTCGAGGAATGCATTCACAGGCAGCAGCGCGTAATCGATCTCACGGGCTTCTTGCTCCAGCGCATAGCGACGATCTGCTTCGACCGGAGTGATGAATGCGGAGTCGATGATGCCGGCTTGCAGTTGCTCCGTTTCCAGCTCGCCGCGAAGTTCAGCTTCGAATTGGGCTTCGGAGCGGCCGTTCTGCATCAGCAATGCCGTGTAGCGATCCTTCGAGAACTTGCCGTCGACCTGCAGCTGCGGGATTGACGTGATGCGCTCGGCCAACGCGTGGTCGCTGACGCGGTAGCCTTGATCGCGCACACGTTGCGACAACAGGCTGCTACGCACGAATTGATCGAGCAGCGCCTCACGCTGCTGCTTCATCAGCTCTGGAGGCAACTCTCCACGCATCATCTGTTGCAGGCGTGAGAGCTGGTTTTGCCACGCACGGCGCACGGTTTCCGCCGAGATGGACTCGCCATTCACCTTGGCCGCATAACTGCGCGCAGCGCTCGACTGAAAGTCCATCCCGAAGAACACGAACACGAGCGCTACGGCACCGAGCAACAGCGCGGCAACCCAGCCGGAAGTCTTATCGCGAATCGATTGCAGCATGATGTGGAGAGGTGCTCGTGTCGTTATTTCGTGATGCGCGTCGGAGCGGATGTTACTGCTCGCAAGCCGCTCACTCGCGCTGGCGAGTTAAGTCGCGAGCAACGAAGGTGTCACAGGGCACTGCAGGAAATGGCGGAGCGGACGGGACTCGAACCCGCGACCCCCGGCGTGACAGGCCGGTATTCTAACCAGCTGAACTACCGCTCCGCGCTTGAAACGATGACTTAAGGCCTGTGGTGATGGTGGGTGCTGACGGGATCGAACCGCCGACATTCGCCTTGTAAGGGCGACGCTCTACCAGCTGAGCTAAGCACCCTTTAACCACGGTCCGACCTGTTTCGGACCATCCATCAGTGCCGTCCGCGTGCATCGATTGCGTTTCGATGAAGGGAACGGCCGGCCGAAAGGCGCGCTAATTTACAGCATCCCTCAGACCCTTGCCAGCTTTGAAACCGGGCACTTTCGCCGCGGCGATTTCGATCGTCTCGCCCGTGCGCGGATTGCGGCCCGCGCGTGCAGCACGAGCTTTCACGTTGAACGTACCGAATCCCACGAGAGCGACCGTATCACCTGTTTTGAGCGCGCCCGTGATGGCATCGAACACGGCGTCCACGGCTTTCGCCGCTTCGGACTTCTCAAGACTTGCCTGTGAGCTGACAGCTTCGATGAGCTCGGCTTTGTTCATGGAGGTTCCTTTGTTGGAAGAGTGAATGACTTGGGCTTAGGAAGCCGAACGGGCGCGCCTTATAGCAGCGCGCGGTTCGCAGGGTCAAATGGGCTCAAGGGACAGACCGAGTGGGGATCGGAAGAATCCTCACTCGATCCGATGCTTCGGACGGGAAGCTCAGTGCGCGCGCACCGCCTTGGGTACACGCTTCGCGACGCGGCGAGCGCGCGGCTTTTCGTTACCGGGCTTCGCCGCCTGCGCGCCTGTTGCGGCGGGCGCAGGCATGTGCTTCAACGCGATCTCGAGGACTTCATCGATCCATTTCACGGGCCGGATCTCGAGATGGTCCTTGATGTTCTGCGGGATCTCGGCCAGATCCTTGGTGTTGTCATCCGGAATGAGGACCGTGCGGATCCC
>DATELY010000242.1:0-26796 GCA_035276085.1 Steroidobacteraceae bacterium
GCGGCCCTGGCGGCCTGCGAGCTCGCTTCGCTTGTTCTTCCTTCAACCCATAGCTACGGCTATGGGTTTCAGTCCAGAACGGCGCGAATCAACCTCGCAGACTCGCCATGCCTCGCGATCCCTGTGAGAAATGCGGGCTAGGCCTTGTGCGGACGCGCGAGGTACGCCTGCGACTGCATTTCGATCAGTCGGCTCTGCGTGCGTTCGAATTCGAACTTCAGGCGGGAGCCGGTGTACAGCTCGTGCACCGGCGCGGCGGCGGAGATGATCAGTTTGACGCTGCGGTCGTAGAACTCATCGACGAGGGTGATGAAGCGGCGCGCCTGATTCTCGTGTTCGCTGCCGAGCTTGGGGACCTTGCTCAGGAAGACGGTGTGATAGCACTGCGCCAGTTCGATGTAATCGGCTTGTCCGCGGGGCCCGTCGCAGAGCTCCTTGAATTCGAACCAGATCACGTCGGCGGCCTGGCGTCGCGCGTGCAGCTTGCGGTGATTCAAGGTGAGCACTTGATCTGCATCGCCACTCACGCCCGCGACCGCCTGGAATAACTGCAACAGTCGAGCGCGCGCGTCCGGCGCATTGTCGTCGAACCAGGTCGCCGCACGTTCCAGGAGGCGCAAGCGATAGTCCGTGCCGCCATCGGTGTGCACGACCTCGGTGTTTTCCTTCAGCAGTCGAATCGCCGGCAGAAAGCGCGCGCGCTGCAGCCCATCCTTGTACAGATCGTCGGGCGGCACATTGGACGTGGCCACGAGCGCCACGCCACGATCGAACAAACCGCGGAACAAATTACCGAGCAACATGGCGTCGGCAATGTCGGACACGAACAGCTCATCGAAGCACAATACGCGCGTTCGCTTCGCGAGCTTCTCGGCCACAAGCTCCAGCGGATCGGCGCGATCGCGATGTTTCCTGAGTTCGTCGTGCACGCCTTGCATGAAGCGGTGGAAGTGGCTGCGTTGCTTCTCCTTGAACGGCAGGCTGTGGAAGAACAGATCCATCAGCCAGGTCTTGCCACGGCCGACGCCGCCCCAGAGGTACAGGCCGCGTTCGAGCTCAACGGTTTGTCGTCGCGCGATGAGTTTTGCGAGGACGCCAGATGATTTTCTGTGAACCAACCGCTGTCGCACATCTTCGAGTCGAGCAACCGCATGTTCCTGCGCGGGATCGGCTTGATAGCCGTGAAGTTCGCGTTCGCGGCGGTAGAGGTCGGGGAGGGTGATCAGGGATGTCGGTTCTGCGTTCATCTTTGAAACGGAGTCGCAGAACGGAATGCACGTGAAATTTGCGTCCCCTCCCTTGCGTAGCGCCAGCGAAGCGGGGGAGGGACAGGGTGGGGGCTGATCATGCGTTTGCAGCTCGACGTCGCGCCCCCATCCTGTCCTTCTGATGTGCAGGACGCACGAATGCCGCGAGCGCATGGATGCGCAGGAGCGGCCCCCGCTGTCGCAGGGGAAGGGACGCACAAGCCAATGATGGCGGCCGCTCCTTAGAGATTCTGATAATTCGGCCCCGAGCCACCTTCCGGCGTCGTCCAGTTGATGATCTCGTACGGATCCTTGATGTCGCAGGCCTTGCAATGCACACAGTTGGCGGCGTTGATCTGCAAACGGCGTGCGCCAGCGGCATCGGTCACCATCTCGTACACGCCAGCCGGACAGAAGCGCTCGCACGGATTGCCGTATTCCTTCGTGCAGCGATCGACGCAGATGGAGGTGTCCATCACCTTCAAGTGCACCGGTTGAGCTTCGTCGTGCACGTTGCCGGCGAAGAACACGGAGGCGAGGCGGTCGCGCGGTGGCAGCTTGCGATCCACCCAGTGCCGCTCGGGCGATTGATAGTCGTCCAGTTTTTCCAGTGAGGACCAGTCCGGTTTGTTGTGCAGCGTCCACGGCGTGCGGCCCTTCAACACCGATTCGATACCGGCGTTGATCATCGCCGGATACAGACCTGCCTTGAAGGCTGGCTTGAAGTTGCGCACGCTGTGCAGCTCGCGATGGCCTTCCGAAGCACGCCATCGTGCATCGTAGCCCGCGCTGGTCTGCTTCTCGTTGATGTGCTCGGCGGCGACCACGCCCGAGCGGATTGCCTGGTGAATGCCTTTGATCTTGAACACGTTGAGCGTGCCCGCGCAGTCACCGACGAGCAGAGCGCCGGGCATTTCGAGCTGCGGCAGCGATTGATAGCCACCGGCTGCGATCGTGCGCGCACCGGCCGCGAGAATCTCGCCGCCCTCGAGCAGCGGCTTCACGCGCGGGTGATGCTTGAACTGCTGGAATGCTTCGAACGGCTTCAGTCGCGGATCCTTGTAGTTGAGGCCCACCACATAGCCGACGTACACGCGGTCGTTGTCCAGGTGATAGAGGAAACTGCCGCCGTACGTTTTCGAATCGAGCGGCCAACCGAACCCGTGTTCGATGCGGCCGGGGTGCACGCGGCCGGGCGGCAATTGCCAGAGCTCTTTGAAGCCGAGGCCGAATGTTGCCGGGTCGCAATGGTCACGCAGCTTGAAGCGCTTGACCAACTGCTTCGTGATCGAACCGCGCGCGCCTTCCGCCAGCACGGTGAGCTTGGCGTGAATCTCGACGCCAGGAGTGAAATTCGGTCCGGGCGTGCCGTCCTTCTCCAGACCCATGTCGCCGATGCGGACGCCTTTGACTGCGCCTTGCTCGTCGAACAGTGCTTCCGCTGCCGAGAAACCAGGGAAGATATCGACACCGAGCTTCTCGGCTTCCTGGGCGAGCCACGGCGTGAGCTGGCCCAGCGACACGATGAAGTTGCCGTGATTGTTCATCGGCGTGAGCTTCACGGCCCAGTCGGGCAGCTTGATGGAGCCCTTCTGCGTCATGAGACGCACGTCGTCCTCCGCGGCGGGTACCTTCATGCCGGTGTACTCCGCGCGCCACTGCGGCAGGAGCTTTTCCAACGGAGCGGGTTCGAGCACTGCACCGGAGAGCGAGTGCGCGCCGACCGCGGAGCCCTTCTCGAGGACGCAGACGTTTGTGTCCGGGGCGAGCTGCTTCAGTCGGATCGCACACGCAAGGCCGGCCGGACCGGCGCCGACGATCACAACGTCGTACTCCATTACATCGCGTTCGATGGCTGTTTCGCTCATGGAGGGCGTTGGGTCAGTGGCAAAAAAGGGGCCGAAATTTAGCACAGGAGGCGCCGCAAGGCGCCTGCCCTACGGACGAAGCGGGCGTTCGCTGGAGACGAATGGCGCGACAGAGGGTCCTATTTGCGCGCCAGCTGCGGCTTCACCTTCGCCAGATCTCCGACGATCACGACCGTCATATGCTCGGGCTTGAGGTATTCAAGGGTCGCGGCCCGGACCTGTTCGGGCGTTACGGCATAGAGACGATCGACGAAGGTCGTCAACCATTCGCGCGGCAGGCCGTGCAGGTTCATGAAGGCGACCTGGCCGATGATGCCGCCGCGCGTCGAATTGCTCAGGACGAACATCCCGTGACGGTAGCGCTTGATGGCATCGAGCTCCGCGGCCGCGGGCGGCTCGGCGGCGAGTCGTGCGATTTCCTTCCTGATCTCGCTCAGTGACGGTCCCGTGTTGGCGGTTTGCACATCCGCGGTTTCGAGCCACACGCCGGTGCGGTACTTGGGAGATAGTGCGCTGCCCGGTGAATACGCCCAGCCCTTCTGTTCGCGCAGATTCATCGTGATGCGCGAGGTCAGAATGCCTCCCAACAGCGTGTTGGCGACCGACAACGGCATGAAGTCCGCGTGCGTCGGGTCGATGACGCGAGTGCCCAGGCGCAACGTGGATTGCGGTGCACCGGGGCGGTCGATCAGCTTCGTTTCGACCACATTCGCGGCTCGAGGCGGTGCAATGACGGGAGCGGGTCCGCGTGCCCACGAGCCGAACTGTTCGCGAATCGCGCCTTCGATCGACTCGCGATCGAATTGGCCCGCAACGTAGATGTGCGTGCGCTGCGCACCGAAGTTCGCCGTGTAGTACTGCCGGACGTCCTCGAGCGTGTATCCGGCCAGCTGCTCCGGCGTCGGGACTTCGTCGCCGTACGGATGATGCGGATAGATGAGCTTGGAGAAGGCGACATCCGCCAGCGTTTGCGGCGAGCTGAGCTGAACGCTGAGCGTTCTTTGGAAATCCTGTTTCAGGCGCGCGAGCTCCGATTCAGGCAGCGAAGGCTGCATCATCACCTCCGCCAGGAGCTTCACTGCATCCGGCGCCGATTCGCTCAGGACATCGAGTCCGAATGAAGTTTCATCGTCGCCCGCCTGGGCAGAGAGTGCGCCGCCCATCAATGCTGCGGATTCGGCGATCTGGCCGGCGTTGCGCTGCTGCGTACCTTGCTTCATCAGTTCGGTCGCGAGCGAGGACAGCCAGATCTTGCCGCCCTGATTCAGCGCGCCCGTGCGCACGACGGCACTGATCGTGACCTTGGGCACGGTGCCGAACGGAATGAACGTGATGGCAAGACCGTTCGGCAACTCCACGTTCTGCAGATCTGCCAGTACGAAGGGTTGGGGCGGGCTTGGCGGCGGAGGTGACTCGCGCTCGGCCTGGGCGGGCAGTGCGCATGCGATAGCCAGTGCGGCAGTCGCCAGCCACGCGAAAACGCGGTTCATCGCTTGTCTCCTTGCGCAAGTGCCTGCGGCTGCAGGACCAGCACCGTGCGATTGGTTTGGCGCAGGTATTCGGCTGCCGTGCTCCGGATCAGCTCGGGCGTGACTTTGGCGAACTCGGCTTCGATGCGATTCACCAGCGTGGGGTCGTTGTCGTACAGCGCGAAGCTTGCGAGCAGGCCCGACAAACCGATGCGCGACCCCGATCCGACGAGATCGTAGAGCGCCGAGCGAATCTTGATGCGCGCGCGGGCGAGCTCATCCACGCTCACCGGCTCGTTGCGCAGGCGTTCGATGTTCTCATCGAACGCTGCAATGATTTGCGCATCCGTCACGTGCGGGTCGTGAATGAGCGCTGCGGTCCACAGCATCGGTCCGTCATAGTCGAACATGTTGCCCAGCATGTTGATGCCGCCGAACACCTCATCGGTATAACCGCGTCGCTGCACGAGATCGCGATGCAGGCGCGAGTCGTCGCCTTGCAGCAGCAACTCATCGATGAGGCCGAAGGCGAAGTATTCCGGACTCCATCGCGGTGGCGTGTGATAGCCGATCGCAATGGCGGGCCGCGGTTCGAGCTGCGCCGGCTTCGTCTTGCGACGTTCCTCGGTCTGTCGCGGCTCGCTGATGTCCACGCTCGGCGGCTGCGCGCGTTGCGGAATGGAGCCGAAGTACTTTTCGATCCACGCTTTGGTCTGTGCGCGATCGAAGTCGCCGATCACGACGAGCGCCGCGTTGTTGGGTGCGTAGTAGCGCTCGAAGAAGGCGCGCACGTCGGCGAGCGTTGCCGCCTGGATGTGCTCGAGATCGCCGTAGAAGTTATGGGCGTTGTACCAGTTCGTATTCGCGTACTGAGGCAGGTCCAGCCATGGGAAGCCGCCATAGGGCTGGTTCAGGACGTTGACTTTCACTTCCTCGGACACGACGCCTTTCTGATTGGTGAGATTCTCCTCGGTGATCGCGAGACTGCGCATGCGATCGGCCTCGGCCCACAACATCGTTTGCAGCGCGTTCGCGGGGAAGGTCTCGTAGTAGTTCGTGTAATCGAAGCGCGTGGAGCCGTTCAACGATCCACCCATGCCCTGCACCAGACGAAAGAACTCGCCCTTCGGCAGATTCGCCGAGCCTTGAAACATCATGTGCTCGAACAGATGGGCGAAGCCGGTGCGATCGCGCGGCTCGATGCGAAAACCGATGCGATAGTGCAGGGCGACGGTTGCAATCGGAACGGAATGGTCTTCCGAGAGCACGACCTTCAACCCGTTCGACAACGTGTAGTAGTCGATCGGCACACTGAGGGACGTGCTGGGCGCAGGTGCCGTCGGAGCGGGAGGTGCGGCCTCCTCGCGCACGCGTTGGGTTTTGCAGCCGGCCAGTGCCAGGGCCGTCATCAATCCGTACATCACTGCTCGCTTGCGCATCCCGAGAGCTCCTTCAGCTCGACCGTCCCCGGCGTTCCACTCAAAGTCTCAGCCCGCCGTCGAGTTCCAGCACGCGGCCGCTGAAATAATCGTTCTCGGCGATGAAGAGCGCTGCATGCGCCATTTCGGTTGGTTCGGCCAGGCGGCGCGCGGGCACGGCTTCCAGCATGCGGTCCAGGATTTCGGGCTTCATCGCATCGAGGATGTCGGTGCGCGTAAATCCCGGTGCAATCGCGCCGGTGCGAATCTTGTAACGAGACAGTTCCTTGGCCCACCCGGAGGTCATGGCCACGACGCCGGCCTTGGTCGCGCCGTAATTGCTCTGCCCGACGTTGCCGGCACGTGAAATGCTGGAGAGGCTGATGATGCAGCCGCCGTTGCCGAGCTGGATCATTCGCGCAACCGCCTCTCGCGTGCAGAGGAATACGCCCGTGAGATTGACGTCGATGACGCTCTGCCACTGTTCGAGCGACATCTTGCCCACCACCTGGCCATCTTTCACTTTGACCAGCAACGCATCCTTCGTGATGCCCGCGTTGTTGATGAGGACGTCGAGGCGCCCCAGGCTGGCGATGACGTTGTCCAGTGCCGTGGCGACATCCGTTTCGCGAGCAACGTTGCAGGAGTGGCTCAGGGAACGCACGCCCAATGCTTCGCACTGCGCTTGTGTCGTCTGCATGTCCTGCACATTCAAGTCCAGTAATGCGACATGCGCGCCTTTACCTGCAAACGCGAGGGCCATCGCCCGGCCGATGCCGCGTCCGCCGCCCGTAATCGCCACGACTTTCCCGCGCAGATCCATGTCGTCCCCCCGATAGTTGAGTGAGGGGGATGGTAGCCGCTTTGTGATGCGGTGCAAAACCGGTCCCTTCGTCCGGTTCCCTTCGACAGCTCTTCAGAGCGAAGGCAGGGCGGTTCTGCGGTTCTTCTGATGATCAGAGCAATTCGAACGCCACCGCGACTGCTTCGCCGCCACCGATGCACAACGATGCGATGCCGCGCTTCAGGCCCTTGGTCTTCAATGCATGCAAGAGCGTCGTGGCAATGCGTGCGCCGGTTGCGCCGATCGGATGACCCAGGGCACAGGCGCCGCCATGCACGTTGACCTTGGCAGGATCGAGTTTCAATTCCTGCGTGGCTGCCATCGTGACACAGGCAAATGCTTCGTTGACTTCATACAGGTCGACGTCGTCCGCTTTCCATCCTGCCTTTTCCAGTACGGCTGCGATCGAGCCGATGGGCGCGGTCGTGAACCACTCGGGTGCCTGTGCGTAACTGGCATGGGCGACGATGCGTGCGATGGGCTGCAGCCGATGCTGTCGCGCAAAGGATTCGCTCGTGACGATCAACGCAGCCGCGCCATCGGAAATCGAGGATGAGCTCGCGGGAGTCACCGTGCCGTTCTTGTCGAAGGCGGGTTTGAGCGCAGGGATCTTCGCGATGTCGACGGTGTAGGGTGTTTCGTCCTGTGCGACCGTGCGTTCGCCCTTGCGGTCTTTCACCACCACCGGCGTGATCTCCGCCTCGAATGCGCCGCTCTCGCATGCTGCTTGGGCACGCTGTACCGATCGAGTCGCGAACGCATCCTGATCGCCGCGTGAGAAGCCGAATTTCTGGGCGGTGATCTCGGCGAAAGCGCCCATCGACTTGCCGTCGAAGGGGCTTTGCAGGCCGTCATACATCATGTGATCGAGCAGCTCGGCGTGACCCATGCGCAGACCCTGCCGTGCCTTGGGAAGCAGATAGGGTGCGTTCGTCATGGATTCCAATCCGCCCGCGACGACTGCACGTGCGCTGCCCGCCGCGATCTGATCGCTCGCGAGCATGACGGCTTTCAACGCGGAGCCGCACATCTTGTTGATGGTGGTCGCGGGCAGCGACAGCGGTAATCCCGCAGCGAGAGCCGCTTGCCGAGCGGGCGCCTGGCCGAGACCCGCCGTCAATACACAGCCCATGATGACTTCATCGAATCGATCCGCTGCGACGCCGCTGTCTTGCACGGCTGCTCGAATGGCGGCTGCTCCCAGTGCCGGCGCGCTCAACGAGCTCAAGGCACCTTGGAAAGCGCCGATCGGTGTGCGACGGGCAGCGAGGATGACGATGGAATCGGGCATGGGATCCTCCGGCGAAGGAAATGGGTCTGCTGGTCGGCTGGCCAGAAACGGCTATGCAATTCTGGCCAGCCGACCAGCCGACCAGCTAACCGCCGCTCACATACGGCAGCTTCACGCGCGCAATCGAATGCAGGCGCTCTTCGGCCAACGTGTGTGCTGCTTGCCAGCTTGGAATTTGTTCTCGCTCCGCGCGCTTCAAGATGCGGGCGATGATTTCGTGAATACGAGCCACGCGGCGCAAGGCGCGCTCCTCGCTATAGCCTTCCAGTTCAACGGCAGAGTTGAGCAGGCCACCGGCGTTGATGGCGTAGTCCGGCGCGTACAGGATGCCGCGACGTTCCAGCTCGGTGGCGAGGTCGTCCGATTCGAGCTGGTGGTTCGCGCCGCCGGCAACGATCTGGCAGCGCAGGCGCGGCAGCGTGTCTTCGTTGATGACGGCGCTCATTGCGCAGGGCGAGAACACCGTCGCTTCGACGTCATAGATCTCGGACATCGGCACGGCCTCAGCGCCGCATTCATCGACGACCTGTTCGACCCGGTGTTCGTTGATGTCGGTGACGAACACCTTGGCGCCGGCAGCGCGCAGATGCTTGATGAGGTGATAGCCCAGATGCCCCGCGCCCTGGACGGCGAAACTCGCGCGCGCGAAATCGGCGTGGCCGAACTTGAATTCGAGGCAGGCACGAATGCCATGGAACGTGCCGAGCGCAGTGAAGGGCGAGGGATCCCCACTGCCGCCGTTCGACTGATGCATGCCGACCACGTGCCGGGTTTCTTCACGCAGCAGATCCATGTCCGCAACGTTCGTGCCCACGTCCTCCGCAACGATGAAGCGACCGCCCAGTGAGCCGATGAAGCGGCCGAGTGAGCGGAACAGCGCTTCGTTTTTGTCGCGCTCAGGGCTGCCGAGCAGCACGGCCTTGCCGCCGCCGAGGTTCAGTCCGGCGAGCGCGCACTTGTAGGTCATCTCCCGCGAGTGGCGCAGCACATCGCGCAACGCGTCGGCTTCGCTCGCGTACGGCCACATGCGCAAGCCGCCGAGCGCCGGCCCCAGCACGGTGCTGTGCAGAGCGATGATGCAGCGCAGGCCGCTGTCGGCCTGCTGGAAGAACACGAGCTGCTCGTGACCGGAGTCTTTGAGTCCTTGTAGTAGCTCCATCGACGGCACCTCGAGCAGTGTGGGAGCGGCGATTATAAGCAGCCAAAGGAGGGTGACTCAGACGTTCCTGAGCTCACTGGACGACGGCAAGCAGATCGGGTTCGTCGTGCAGCGCCAGGATTCGCGCTCGTGCCTGATCGCGTGCGCTCTCCACCGAAATCGGTTCACCGTGCGGATCGATCGTGGAGATGGGCGGCAGGATGCACACCTCGATCGGGTAGCGACGCGGCAAGAGCCGGTCCGAACGCAGCACCAGACGTGTGCCGCGGATCACCGTCGGCACGACGGGCACGCCGGCCCGCGCGGCTGTCGCGAACGCGCCGCTGTGAAAGCGAGATAAGCCCGGGTGTACGTGGAAGGTGCCTTCGGGGAAGAAGACGAGTGCCTGGCCTTTGCTCGCGGCCTTGATGAGCCGCCGGGCATCCATCGCCCCGGCATGACGATTGAAACGATCGACGAACTCCGAGCCGATCCGCCGCAGCAACGTGGCTGCGAGGGGCACGTTCATGATTTCCTTCTTGATCACGAAGCAGAAACGAGCCGGCAAGGCGGCTTTCAGCACCACACCGTCGAGATAGCTCGCGTGATTGGCCACGAGCACGCAGGGACCTGCTGGCAAATGCTCGAGACCGCGGACCGACAGTCGCAGCCCGGCCACTTTGAAAAATCCCGCCGCCGCATGGTGGGCGAGCGCACGCCGGCGCGCCAGGCCAAGACCCGGTATGAGGCTGACGGCCAGCAGCGCCAGGACGCCAAGCAGGACAAAGACCAGAATCGCGTAGCAGCCGTAGAGTGAGCGGAAGAAGGAAACGAGCGCAGTGGGTCGTTCCGCGGGTTTGAGCAGCGATTCGTTCATGCGTGGGCGTGTCGAACGGTCTTACGATGCGCTGCGACTTTCTGTGAACTGGTTCTCTTTATGTAATGGCTACCGGGTATCTGTGATAACAGTCACGCCGATCTCCGCAACCCGATCCGCATACTGCGGCCCAACCTCACACCACGAGGTCGATGCGTGCACACGCATCGAAGCTTCAGGAGCGCCGGCTTGCGCCGGAACACATGAGCACAGCAAGTAAGGGCACAGTTTACGCAAAGAGCGCGCAGGACACGCCGACGAGTCCGTCCGCCGCGCTGATCGACCGCTTTCTCGATGCCGTCTGGATGGAGCGCGGTCTCTCGCCGAATACGTTGTCTGCCTATCGCGCCGACCTCACGGCGCTGGATCGCTGGTTGGATTCCAAGGGCACCTCGATGAGCGCCGCGAAGCGCACCGACTTGCTCGGTTTCATCGCGTGGCGCGTGGAAAACGGGGCACGTCCTCGTTCGACGGCTCGCCAGCTCTCCAGCTTCCGTCGCTTCTATCGGTACCTCGTGCGCGAAGGCGCCATCAAGGAAGACCCGACCAGCCAGATCGCGATGCCGAAGATCGGCCGCTCGCTGCCCAAGTCGCTCACTGAAGAAGAAGTCGAATCGTTGCTCGGTGCCCCCACGGTGGAAGATCCGCTCGGTCATCGCGATCGCTGCATGCTCGAAGTGCTGTACGCCACGGGCCTGCGCGTGTCCGAGCTGGTGAATCTCCGTCTCGGGCAGGTCAACCTGAATCAAGGTGTGCTGCGCATCGTCGGTAAGGGCGATCGCGAGCGTCTGATCCCGCTCGGCGAGGAAGCGCAACGCTGGTTGCAGAAGTTCTTCGAGAGCGCGCGGCTGGAGATCCTTCTGGATCGCCAGACGGATTACCTCTTCCCCACCCGACGCGGCGAGCGCATGACCCGCCAGGCGTTCTGGCACATCATCAAGCGCTATGCGCAGAAGGCCGGCGTGCAGAAGCAGCTGTCGCCGCACACGTTGCGCCACGCATTTGCGACGCACCTGCTCAATCATGGTGCCGACCTGCGCGTCGTGCAGATGTTGCTCGGGCACAGCGATTTGTCGACGACGCAGATCTACACGCACGTGGCTCGCGAGCGCATGAAGGAACTCCACGCTCAGCACCACCCTCGCGGCTGATTTCATCAGCCGCGGCTTGCTACACTGCCGCTTGAACTCGATCCGCCAGCGCGGGTCGAAGCCGCAAGGCTTGAAACGAGCCTCATCCGGAGTGTGTCCCCATGCGAATTCCCTTGGTCCTGGCTGCCATGGCCGTTCTGTGCGCCACGGCGACTGCGGCGCCTGCTGTCGAAAAGAGCGGGTCGGATCAGGCCGTGGCTGCCCTGCGTGCCCGCCTGAGTGAGAAGTTTCCAGGTGTGAAGATCCAGGACTTTGGCCCTTCGCCCGTGGCGGGCGTCTACGAGTTCACGGCCAACGGCGATGTCATGTACATCAGTGCCGATGGCCGCTACCTGCTCGACGCGCAGATCATGGACATCGACAAGCGCGTCAACGTCACCGAAGCAAAGCGGGCGGTCGAACGTAAGAAGGCGCTGGCGCAGTTGGACGAGACGCAAATGATCGTGTTTGCGCCGGCGTCATACAAATACACGCTGACCGTGTTCACCGACGTCGACTGCGGTTACTGCCAGAAGCTCCACAGCGAGATGGCGCAGATCAACAAGCTCGGTGTGCGCGTGCGCTACCTGGCCTATCCGCGCAGCGGACCGGGCACCGAGAGCTGGCACAAGATGGAATCGGTCTGGTGCGCGAAAGATCGCAAGGATGCCATCACGCGCGCGAAATCCGGCGCAGCCGTTACGCCGCAAAAGAACTGCGGCAGCACGCCGATCCGGGCCCAATACGAGCTGGGCGAAAGCCTTGGCGTGAAAGGGACGCCCGCCGTGTTCACCGATTCGGGCCAGCAGATCGGCGGCTATATTCCGGCCGATCGGTTGCTCGAGGTGTTGAAGCAGCAGGGGTGATGAGGCTTGGGACCTGGCACCTGAGCGCTGGCGACCCGAAATCTGATTCCCCAGGTCGCAGGCCTCACGTCTCAAGCCCTCGTCCTAGCGCTCCAACAGCTTGATCTTGTCCGTTTTGCCTTCCCACTCCTTGGCGTCTGCCGGGGCGGGCTCTTTTTCCGTGATCACCGGCCACTGTTTGGCCAGCTCGGCGTTGAGTTGCTTGAAATGCTCCTGTCCGTTCGGGAGCTCTTCCTCGGAGAAGATGGCCTCGACCGGGCATTCGGGCTCGCACAGCGTGCAATCGATGCATTCGTCGGGATCGATGACCAGGAAGTTCGGGCCTGCATGGAAGCAATCGACCGGACACACCTCGACACAGTCAGTGTATTTACACTTGATGCAGTTTTCAGTGACGACGAAAGTCATCGACGAACTCCCGGGACGAAGGCCGAGCCTGAGCTGGAGAATGAAAGAGTTGTAATAACCGCCGCCTGGGGCGGGGCTCGCTATTCTGCCAAACGAGCCTTGGAGTGCAAGGAATCGGCACCGCGCGGCGCCAGATCCCTGTAGTGCAGCTGCTCGCGCCCGAGCTTGCGATCTTCCAGATAGCAGCGCAGCGCGAAGTCGACGCTCCTGAACGCGATATCGGCCCACGGGATCTCGCGCTCGTCGACGAGGCGCGTTTCCAGGCTTTCGGGGCCGATGCCGAAATCCAGGTCCAACAGGCGTGCCCTGAAGGAAATGTGCACTTGATGCGCTTCGAGCACGTGCACGATGGAGACCATCGCGCCGATCTCGACCCGCGCCAGGGCTTCCTCCATCGACTCGCGTGCTGCGGCTTGCTGCAGCGACTCGCCGTTCTCCATGAAGCCGGCCGGGAACGTCCAATACCCCCGACGCGGTTCGATGGCGCGCTTGCACAGCAGCAGCTTGCCCTCCCACTCGGGGATACAGCCGGCAATGATCCGGGGATTCTCGTAGTGAATGGTCGCGCAGCTCGAGCAGACATAGCGCGGCAGATGGTCACCTTGCGGGATCTTCGAGACGACGGGCTGACCGCAGGCAGAGCAGAACTTCATGAGGTGAGGGGTTTTGGCGACGCTGCAATGGCGCAAAGCTTAACCGGGAGCGCTCCCCAGCGTCAGTCAGCACTGAAGGGGCTGCCTCGTAACCGGGCACAGGAACCTTTGCCGTCGCCTCGGCGTTTGCCCGACATCTGACACGAAAACCGTTCGAGCTCTGGCTAGCAGCCTGTCGGACTTAGGATTGATCTACTGCGGCGGCAGCAGCTGGGTCCATTTTTTCGATCGTCCTCGTTAAATAGCGACGGCTATTCGCCTCGAACGATCGAAAAACTGTCCTCCATCTGCCACCGTCCTCGCTACGATCACCTAAGTCCGACAGGCTGCTAGGAGCACTCGTTCGGGCACTCACGCGGGAGAGCGACGAATGGAGCAGAGCCCGACCTCGGGTTCTTTGATGAACCCCGTCATCGCGGTTTTGATCCCCTGTCACAACGAAGAAGCGGCCATTGGCAAAGTCGTCAGCGATTTCAAAGAAGCGCTGCCGGACGCCACGATCTTCGTTTACGACAACAACTGCACCGATCGGACGGCGGACATTGCCCGGCAGGCCGGCGCCATCGTGCGCCAGGAAAGCCAGCCGGGTAAGGGCAACGTCGTGCGTCGCATGTTTGCGGACATCGAAGCGGACGTCTTCGTCCTCGTCGATGGCGATGACACCTACGATGCCTCCGCCGCGCCGGCGCTCATCGACCGCTTGCTCACCAGCTCGCTGGACATGATCAATGCGTCGCGCGTGGAAACCTGCCAGGCGGCCTATCGTCCGGGTCACCGGTTGGGCAACCGTTTCCTGACCGGCGTGGTCGCGAGCGTATTCGGCAAGCGCCTGGGCGACATGCTGTCGGGTTATCGCGTATTCTCGCGCCGCTTCGTCAAGTCGTTCCCAGCGCTGTCGTCTGGATTCGAAATCGAGACGGAGCTGACGGTGCACGCTCTCGAGTTGCGCTTGCCGATCGCGGAGGTGCCCGTGCCTTATCGCGATCGTCCGGCCGGTTCAGTGAGCAAGTTGCGCACCTACAGCGATGGTTTCCGGATCCTGCGAATGATCATTCGGCTGATCAAAGAAGAGAAGCCGCTGCAGTTTTTCAGTTTCTTCTTTTTCGTTCTGGCGCTCTCGGCCATCGTCCTGGAGATCCCCATCTTCATCGAGTATTTCGAGACGGGCCTCGTACGGCGGTTCCCCACGGCGATACTGGGCACGGGCATGATGCTGCTCGCGTTCCTCTCGCTCACATGCGGGCTGATCCTCGACACCGTCACGCGCGGTCGGATCGAGCTCAAACGCTTGCAATACCTGAGCGTGCCGCTGCGCTTCAACCCACCGCGAATAACGCTCACGCGCGTGCCGGCGCTGAAACCGCCGGGCATGCGCATGCGCGGTTGATCGCGCGCTCATCGCATGGCGCTGGCTGCATAGCACGCGCAGCGCGCGACGCGAACGAATCAGCATGATCGTCCAGCAGTTTCTGATGTTCGCCCTCGTGGGTACGGTCGGCTTTTTCGTGGACGCCGGCACGTTGCTCTTCGCACATCACGTCCTCGGCTCGAATCTGTATTCCGGGCGCCTGCTGTCATTCCTGACAGCGGCCACGTGCACCTGGCAGCTGAACCGCAAGCTCACGTTTCGCAGCGTGGGTCAGTCGGACAGCGCATGGAAGCAGTGGCTGAAGTTTCTCAGTGCGAACGCCGTGGGCGGCCTGATCAATCTCGGCGTGTACGGCGTATTGATCGCGCGTGTGCCGGTGGCCCGCGAACATCCGGCACTTGCGGTGGCGTGTGGTTCGATCGCAGGACTGTTCTTCAACTTCATGACGTCGCGCATCCTCGTTTTCCGTGCTCACCTCGCGTCGCCACGAGCATGAATCCGAGCTCCGAATCGAAGGTCAATGCGGCCTGGATCATTTTCGCTGCCGCGCTCGTAGTGCGTTTGGCATTGGCGTTCTGGCTACCGCAGGAAGTGATCTGGCCCGATGGCAAGCGGTACGAGAAGGTCGCATTGAACCTCATTCACGGCGAGGGTTTCGGCGATCTCGTGCAAAACCGGCTCTCGGTGCCCACGCAGCCGCTGCTGATAGCAGGCGTCTACAGCGTGTTCGGCGAGAAGAACTATCTCGCTTTACGCGTGGTGTGCGCCGTGATCGGAGCCTTCTCCGTGTTGCTCGGCTTCCTGCTGACGCGTTCTTTGTTTGGAACGGTGGCCGCCATGTGCGCCGGTGTGATGCTCGCGGGCTATCCCTATCTCGTGTACCTGTCGGCGCTGTTCGAATATCCGCAACCGTTGTTCATTCTGCTGCTGGCGGGTTTCTTCCTGTTGCACCAGCGGTTCCTGATCTCGCGCAGGCTGTTCACGCTGTTCTGCGCGTGCCTGTGTCTCGGCGCCGGCGTGCTTACCGTTCCGACAGCGCTATTGTTCGTACCGATTTTCGGGCTCCTGTTGCTGACACGTAAAGCGCTCGAGAGCGCGCTGCGCGTCGGTGTGCTGGCCGCGGCGCTGTTGCTCACGGTGGGTTCCTGGGCGACACGCAACTACGTCGAGTACGGTCACATGGTGCTCATCAATGCGGGCAGCGGTTGGAACTTCTGGGTGGCGAACAACGAGACCTACGCGCGCTACGGCAAGGAAGGTGTCGTGCCTCCCTGCGCGCCCGGGTATGAGCGCACCGACTATTGCCAGGACTACCGCACGCTGAATGCCTCCGTGCGCGCGAAGGGTCTGGAAGGCGTCGAGCGGGTGCGCGAAGAGGAGCGGCTCGCCTGGGAATACGGGCTCGAATACCTGCGCGATCATCCGCAGGAGTTCGCCGTGCTCGCTGTGCAGAAGTTCTTGCGGCTCTGGAGTCCGGTACCGGATGCCGTTACCAGAGGTCGTGCGCAGGGCGGCGCTGCGCGCGATGCGATTGGGGCTGCGACCTACATTCCGCTCTTGTTGTTCGGGCTGGCGGGCATGGTGCTCGCAGCCAAGGACCATTGGCGCAAGCTGCTGCCCATCTACGCGTTCATTCTGATCTTCGTCGCCCCGTTCGCGATCTTCCTGCCCACCACGCGCTATCGGCTGCCGATCGATTTCCTGTTCGCGATCTTCGCGTCGTACGCCTTGTTGCGCGCCTGGGCTTTCAGCTTCCGCTGGCGGACTCGCGACAAGCTGCTGCAGGTTGCTTAAGTCTCCGAGAACTGCGGGGCCCGTTGCGCCAGATGCGCCGCGACGGCTTCCGCATGATTCGGCCCCGCAATGAGACGATCCTGTTCTTCGGCTTCACCGCGCAGTGCGTCAGCGACCGTTCGATTCGATAACTCATTCAGCAGTCGTTTCGCGGCACGCATCGCATCCGGGCTCTTCGTCGCGATCTCACGTGCGCTCTGCAGCGCTTCCTCGAGCGGATCGACGCACACGCGCGTCGCCAGTCCCAATGCGACAGCTTCCGTGCCCGAGAACACTCTGCCGGTGTAGATCAGTTCGCGTGCAACATCGTCGCGGACGAGCTCGCGCATCAGCACGGTGCCGCCCATGTCGGGAATCAGTCCCCACTTGATTTCCATCATCGAGAGTTGCGCGTCGGCAGCAACGAAGCGCAAGTCCGCACCCAGGGCAAGCTGCAAGCCGCCGCCAAACGCAACGCCGTGCACCGCTGCGATCACGGGTGCAGGTACATCGCGCCACACGATCGCGGCGTATTGCTCGCGATTGGCAATCCCGTGCGTGCGCGGACCCAAGGCGTGACCCAACGGCGTGGCCGTAGTGCCTGCTTTCGAGATGAGGCTCTTGTCGAGCCCAGAACAAAAGGCGCGGCCTTCGCCAGACAAGACGACGCAGCGCACTTCGCCAGCCTGACGCAGTTGCTCGCCAGCAGCGACCAACGCATCGAACATGGGACCGTCCAACGCATTCATGCGCTCCGCACGCACGAGGCGGACGTGAGCCACACCCGCATCGACTTCAACTTTGACGCGATCGTTCACTTGCCCTGCTCGTATTGCGCAGAGAACCGTTTGAATGCGGGACGTTCCTCGCAGCGGGCAACGTACGCCTGAAACGTTGCACGCGATTCGATGCCGTTCACCATCATGCCCCAGCTGAGCTGCGAGGCGAGATAGACGTCAGCGGCACTGAAGCGCTCACGCAGAATGAATGGACCGGGTGCGATCGCTTGCTCCAGCGCGTTCATGACGTCCGCGTAGCTCCCGTATCCGAGTGTCTCCGGTCGCGGTGCCGGGAGTCGTGCGAGCATCCGATCCACGATCGCGGGCTCGACGCACCCGGCCGCAAAGAACAACCAGCGCAGATAGGTACCGCGCGTCGCATCATGACCAGGCGGTGCGAGTTGTGCTTGCGGAAAAGCGTCGGCAAGGTAAGCGCAGATCGCGGCCGCTTCGGTCACCACGACACCGTTGTGCACGATGGCGGGGATCTTGCCCATTGGATTGATGGCGAGGTACCCGGGCTTCTTGTGATCACGTGCTTCGAAGCTCAGGAACTCGATGCGATACGGCGCGGCCACTTCCTCGAGCATCCAGTGCACGATGCGGCCGCGGGATCGGGGGTTGTGATAGAAGACGATGTCACTCATGAGCTGCGATTCCAGACAGCGAGGAGGGATGAGGGTAGCGCAGTAACGCTGCACCCCCAAACCAGGTTCTCGGACAGTGGGCCGGTTCGATTCGCGTGCGAGCCCGAGCGGAAGCCTCGCCGCCATCGGGTCGAAACACGTCACGCGCCAAGCAAGGCCAGTGCGTCGTGGTCGAGCGCGGCAGTCGCCGCGCGCACCACGTTCGCGGTGTTGATCGCTTCCGGTTGCCAGACAGCGCTGTTGTTGAGCCACGGCACGAAGGGATAGAAGCAGGCGCACCGATAGAGGAACCAGCCATCTTCCATGGTCGGCACGTCACGCGCGTCATAGAACGAGAGTCGAGCGAAGTAGTGCGCCAGCAGCGCGCGCTCCCATTTGCGACGCTCCGGTATGTCGAGGGCGGCGAGCAGGAAGTAGGAGAGACCGATCGGCCAGTGCTCGGGCCGCGCAACCCAATCGATCAAGCCCGGCGTGCCATCGGCGGTGACGTAGAGATTGCCGAGATGCTCATCTCCGTGGATCACCGTCATCGCCGACTGACGCAACACTGACCACATGACATGCCACGCCTTCTGGACTCGTTCCATGTCCTGCAGCGCATTGGGTAGCGCCCTGCCGCGCGGCTTTTCGACATAGGACTGCCAGTTCGCTGCGGTGAAGAAGCTCGGAAAATACATCTCGTTGACCTGGCGGCGATTCTCTGCGGCCAGCGTTCCGGGTCCCATCGCGCCACCGGGCTGGAACGCATCGCTGTTCCACGCGCTTGCATGCATGCGTGCGAAGGCGTCCATGAAGGCCATCGCCTGGCCCAGGTCGAGCGTGTGGTACGCATCGAAGAAAGTGGCGCCGCGCGGCGCGAGATCCTCCATCACGATCGACGAAGCCGCTTCCGTGACACCGATGTGATACCAGCGCGGACCCGCAGGAGCCGCTACCAGCGGCACGATGTCGCGCAGCGAGCGAAGCTCGTTTGCCATCGCCCACGCGGATCCGGTGGCGGGGTCATTCTCACCGGGGAAGTTGCCTTTGACGATGTACGTTTTCGCGCGCTCCTCGCCGCCTCTTTCGAATTCGACCTCGACGCGGAACTTGTTCTGCTTGTGGCCGAAAATGGGTCCGCGCTTGACGGAGCGCACCGCGATCGTCGGCCAGCTGTCGCGCAACGCGGCGGTCATCCACTCGGGCGTGACATCGTCGTAGCGTTGCAAGGGCGCGGCGGTCGTGGGCATTTCGATTCCTCCGTCAACGTTCGGCGCAGGCGCTCAGGCCGAGGCGTCACCCGGATCAACGCTGCACAGTGCCGGCGAGGTTGCGATCCTTCGCACCCGAGCCGGGATTGACATGAATTTTTGTGGCGCGACTGGCTCCCGCGCGCATCGTCTCGAGCAATTCGGCAACGTCCTCGAGCGGGACGATGTCCTCCACCATCTCTCGCGGCTCGGTCCCGCCGCGATCGAAGGCATCGACCGTCGCTTCGAATTCCTCGCGGGAATAAGCGGAGCTGAAACGGATCGACACTTCCTTGTACGCCGCTGTTGCAGGTATGAAGTGATCCATCGTCGAGCAGATCCCTAAGCAGACGATCGCACCGCCGGGACGGACGAGATCGATCGCAGTGGCAAACAGGCCGGCCGCACCCGTGCATTCGAACACCACGTCGGGCGGACCACCCAGCGCAGATTGCAAGTCGTCGCTCAGCTGCGGCGTTGCTACGAACCCCGACGCGCCAACCTTCGCCATCAACCGCTCGCGCCACGCCGATCGTGCACTGGCGACGATCGCACCTGCGTTACCGCGCCTGGCCCAGTAGACCGCGCCTGCGCCCATCGCTCCGGCGCCCAGAACCAGCACTCGCGCGCCTGCATCGATCGACGCCATGCGCACACCACGCAATGCGGATGCGACTGGCTCGACCAGCGCACCATCGGTCAATGACAAAGCGGAAGGCATGCGCACCGAATAGCGCGCGTCGGCCAGTGTGTACTCACCGAACCCGCCCATCATCATGCGAAATCCGTTGACGCATTCGATCGGCCGCCCGCGGCGGCACGCCGCGCACGCTCCGCATCCGCTCATGGGCATCGCGGCAATCCGATCGCCGACACGCAAAGTGTCGACTGCACTTCCCACCTCGACCACTTCACCGCAGAACTCGTGTCCCAACGCCACGCCGTGCGGATAAGTCATGCCGCGCCCAGATGTCATCTGCACATCCGAACCACAGATGCCGCACAGCCCCACTTTCACGAGGACTTCGTGCGGTCCCGGTTGCGGTTCCGGGACGTCTTCGATGCTGAGAGGGATGCCGGGGCCGTGAAAGATGGCGGCTTTCATGTGGCAGGTCGCCTCGAGCCGTCTCGAGTGAATGAGACATGGTGCGGTGGAGGAATCAAATGATACATCCGGTTGCGGCGGGTTTTCAGTGATTCAAAACGTCGCCGAAAAGCTCATACCCCAGGGAATGAGATTTCACCGTCTTTTTACGTACGTGATATTTCCGCATGGGAGGTGCCAACCTGCAGTTCAAAGGTTTCCTCTTCCCATTGAGTTCGCCATAGTCGATGAGGGGGACTTGAGATGGGTTTCATCGCATCGACGATGAGCAACCTGCTCCCGACATCTGCTCGTCCTGGCGGAGGTGCGGCGCCCATCATTCAATCGAGCAGCAAATGGAACGACTCGCGAGAGCCACAAACCGATCTACGAGACCGATGAGACTGTGATCGACACGATGCGATCGGCTGCGTCGATTGTCTGCAGCTTGCACCTGGTGGCGACGGTGCCGGGCTTGCTTGCGCTCGGCTTGCTGGTGGGGTGCGATCGTCCCTCCCAAAGCCAGTCCTTCGACGCCGCCAGCGCGGCGGCTCAAATGTCCGCAGACGTCACTGCGCAGACCGTGGGCGCTGGCGCGGACTGGCAAGCACACGGTGCGGCCGATGACGAGAGCGGGTATAGCCGGCTCGCGTCGATCAACACCGGCAACGTCGATCGCCTGGGCCTCGCGTGGTCGCTCGATCTGCCGGGCGAAGCCTCTCTGGAGGCGACGCCGCTGGCCGTCGATGGCGTGCTCTACTTCACTGGCACGCACTCGGCCGTCTATGCCGTCGATGGCAGGACCGGCAAGCTGCTCTGGAAGCACGACCCGGAAGTCTGGAGGTACGGCGCCGCCAAGATGCGGCTGTCATTCTCAGTGAACCGCGGTGCCGCCTATGCCGATGGCCGCGTGTTTGCGGGCACTTTCGATGGACGTCTGCTCGCGCTCGATGCCAGGAGCGGCAAGCTGTTGTGGAGCGTGGTCACCACTGCACCCGAAGGCAACCAGTACATCACCGGCGCGCCGCGCGTGATGAAGAACAAGGTCATCATCGGTAACGGCGGCGCCGATTACGGCGCGCGTGGCTATGTGACCGCCTACGACGTCGACACCGGCCGGCAGATCTGGCGCTTCTATACGGTTCCGGGCAGCCCGGAACAAAACAAGGGCGATCCGGCGATGGAGCGCGCCGCGAAAACCTGGAGCGGCGAGTACTGGAAAACGGGTACTGGCGGAACCGTCTGGAACGGGATCACTTTCGATCCGCAGTTGAACCGTGTCTATATCGGCACCGGCAACTCGGGGCCGTACGATCCCGTCGTGCGCAGCCCCGGCGATGGTGACAACCTGTATCTGGTGTCCATCGTCGCGCTCGACGCGGACAGCGGCCAGTATCTCTGGCATTACCAGGTGAACCCGCGCGAAGCCTGGGACTACAAGGCCACCGCCAACATCATCGCGGCCACGCTGCGCATCGATGGCAAGCCCCGGGACGTGCTGATGCAGGCACCCACCAACGGCTTCTTCTACGTGCTCGAGCGCAAGACCGGCAAGCTGTTGTCGGCGGAAAAGATCGGCAAGGTGACCTGGGCCGAGCGCATCGATCTGAGCACTGGCCGCCCGGTCGAGACCGACAACATTCGCTACGAAAAAGGCGTGCTGTCGATCTGGCCGAGTCCGCTCGGAGCACACAACTGGCAGGCGATGTCCTACAGCCCGAGCACCGGTCTTGTCTACATTCCATCCATGCGGATGGGCGCTACGTACACGCGATTCACGCCGGAGGGAAAGCCGCTGGCGTATAGCCCGCACATCACGCTCGAGACCGAGGGCCCTGAGGACGGAACGGGCTCACTGCTGGCTTGGGATCCGGCGCGGCAGAAACCCGTCTGGAAGATTCCGCTCGACAGCTTTTGGAACGGCGGCACGCTGGCCACCGCAGGCGGCCTGGTCCTGCAGGGCACCGGCTCCGGCTTCTTCTCGGCCTACGATGCAAGCAGCGGCAAGAAGCTTTGGAGCTTCAATGCGCGCCACGGCATCATCGCCGCGCCCATCAGTTACGCCATCGACGGCAAGCAATACATCGCAGTGCTCGCCGGTTACGGCGGCACGGCTTCCTCGGGCAGTGCGTACATGAACACCGGTTGGAAGTACGGCGCGCAACCGCGCCGCTTGCAGGTCTTTGCGCTCGATGCGAACGCGGAACTGCCTCCTACCGCCGCGCCAGACTTGAACGCGCATGTGGTGGACGATCCCACTATCCGGATCGATGAAGCCGATGTGGCACCGGGGCAGGCGCTTTTCGTGGCGAACTGCGCGCTCTGTCACGGCTACAACGTCATCTCTGGCGGCGGCACGGCGCCAGACCTGCGCGAATCGCACGTGGTCCTGCACCTGGAAGCGCTCAAGGGTGTACTGAAGGAAGGTGCGCTATTGCCGCGTGGCATGCCGCGTTTCGACAACTTGAGCGACCGACAAATCACTCAGATCCACGCCTACATCCTAGCTCGTTCGCGCGCATCCCTGGGAACTCGACAGCCCTTCGGCGACAGCAAGGCCGCGAGCCGCCGCTCGTAATGTTTCGTTCGGAACACACATGAGCAGATATCGAGACAAAGTTGCCGTTGTGACCGGCTCATCGCCCCGTTGGGATCGGCCGATCTTTTCGCCGTCGCGGGTCACACGAAAGGTATGCAAATGAACACCGAATCCAACGCTGCGGCATCGCCCTGGACTGGAGAGCTCGATCCGGCTCGCAAGTACAAGCTGCTCATTGGTGGACAGTTCGTCGATGGCGCGGCAGGCGAGACGTTCCAATGCGAATACCCGTTTACGGGTGAGAAATGGGGCGCCGCGCCGTTGGCCACCGCCGCGGACGTCGACCGCGCGGTCAAGGCGGCGGACACAGCGTTTCGCTCCGGCTGGCGGTATTCGACACCGCTGCAGCGGGCGACGCTGCTGCGCAAGCTGGCCGTGTTGCTGCGCGCAGATGCGACCGCGCTGGGCCTGCTGCAGGTTCACGAAAACGGCAAGCTGCTCAGTGAGATGCAGGGCACCGGCCCTGGCCTTGCGGTACTGGCCGAATTCATGGCCAGCCTTGCCGAAACTGCATACGGCTACACCTCGCTATCCAACGTTCCGAACACGACGAGCTACGACGTGCGCGAGCCCATCGGCGTGGTGGCCGCGATCACGCCCTGGAACAGTCCGCTGTCCTTGCTCGCATGGAAGCTGTTTCCGGCGCTGGCTGCCGGCAACACGGTGGTGGCCAAGCCGTCCGAAGTCACGCCCCTGTCGACGCTGCGTTTTGGCGAGCTGTGTACGAAAGCGGGCTTCCCCGATGGCGTGGTCAATATCGTCACCGGCGACGCCGAGACGGGCCGGGCGTTGGTCAACCATCCGTTGGTGAGCAAGATCGCATTCACCGGCTCGACCGCGACGGGCCGGGCTATTGCGAGCGCCGCAGCGGCCCGCAACGTTCGCCTGTCCCTGGAGCTTGGCGGCAAGTCACCGAACATCGTGTTCGAGGATGCCGATCTCGAGCGCGCGGCCGAGGGTGTCGTCGTCGGTCTCTTCAGTTCCACCGGGCAGTCTTGTATTTCGGGTGCGCGAATCCTCGTGCAGCAATCGATCAGCGACGCCTTCCTGAAGAAACTGTCCGCGCGCGTGAGCGCCCTGAAGCTGGGAGATCCCTTGCTTGCGCAAACACAGATCGCCCCGGTTGCAACGCGCGCTCACCTGCAAAAAGTGCTGAGCTACATCGACATCGCCAAGTCCGAAGGTGCCGTCACGCTGGTGGGCGGTGAGCGCCCGTCCGATCCGGCCCTGGCTCGAGGCTTCTTCGTCAAGCCGACGCTGTTCACCGAAGTCAGAAACGATTTCAGGATCGCGCGCGAGGAAGTGTTCGGTCCCATCGGCGCCATCATTCGATTCAAGGATGAAGAAGAGGCCGTGCGCATCGCCAACGACACGGACTACGGTCTGGCGGCGGGCATCTGGACGAGCAACGTCGGCCGGGCGCACCGCTTGATCCCGCAGATTCAGGCGGGCACGGTCTGGGTCAATCAATACCGCACCGGCGATTTGGCGCGGCCCTTTGGCGGATACAAACACAGCGGCGTAGGGCGCGAGCTGGGGCTCAACGCGCTCGCACCGTATACCGAAATGAAGTCGGTCTATATCGCTCATCAGTAATGGTCGGAGGCAACAATGACGATCACGGAGAAGGTGATTCAATATCAGGGCGACGGCTTGACCATGGTCGGCACTTACTACGCCGACTCCAATGCGTCGAAGCCGCGGCCGGGCATCCTGGTGTTTCCCGATGCGCGTGGGCTCGATGATTTCACCCGCGAGCGTGCCCGACGTCTGGTCGAACAGGGCTATGCCGCGATGGCCTGCGATTTCTACGGCAACGGCACGCTCTTCGACACGGTTGAGGCGGCACTGAGCTCGGCCTATGAGTTGGTCGGCAGCACGGACAAGATCGGTGCGCGCGCCGGTGCGGCGATGAAGGCACTGAGCGAACAGAAGGGCGTCGATCCCACGAAGATTGCTGCGCTGGGCTACTGCATGGGTGGCAACGTTGCGGTGGAGCTGGCTCGCACGGGCGTGGACCTCGCGGCTGCGGTGGCCTTTCATGGCGGCTGCGTGCCGCCGCGTTACCAGGAATCGAAACGGATCAAAGCCAAGATCCTGGTGTGCACGGGTGCGGACGATCCATTCATCCCGCTGGGGATGCGCGTTGCGTTCGAAGAAGATATGCGCCAGGCCGGTGTCGATTTCCGGCTGCATCTGTACGGACGGGTTCGCCACTCATTCACTGTTCCGGACATCGACCAATTGGGATTGGCTGCGTCGAAGTACGAGCCGGCTGCAGATGCCAGGTCCTGGCTGGAAATGAAAGCGCTGTTCTCCGAGGTCTTCGGCTGACTGAAGTGGCAAATGCCGTAACCGGGGCTTCTGCCACACGCAACGATCAGGAGATGCATCATGTACGACACGATCATTCGTGGCGGGTCTGTCGCTGACGGGCGGGGAGGCGAGCCTTATGCTGCCGACGTCGCCATCAAGGATGGACAGATCGCGGAAATCGGAACCGTTTCGGCACGAGCACATGAAGTGATCGATGCATCCGGAGCGCTCGTGACGCCCGGTTTCATCGACATCCACACGCACTACGACGGACAGTTCCTGTGGGATGACCGTATCGATCCGAGCTTTTCGCATGGGGTCACGACCGCCATTGCCGGCAATTGCGGTGTCGGCTTTGCGCCCGTGTTGAGCGAGTACCGTCAGAAACTCCTCGAGTTGATGGAGGGCGTCGAGGACATTCCCGGCGTCGTGCTCGACGAAGGGCTGGAATGGAATTGGAAGACCTTCCCTGATTACCTCGACCGCCTGGCGAGTCGGCGGTACACGATGAGCATCGCCTCGCAGCTCACGCATGCACCGGTGCGCGTATTCGTCATGGGTGAGCGCGCCTTGCGGCATGAAGCGGCCACCCGTGAAGATATCGATCGAATGGCCGACATCGTCCGTGAGGCGATGGCGGCCGGTGCGTTTGGATTTTCCAACGGGCGGCTCACCACGCATCTTTCCAGCCGCGGCGATCAAGTGCCGGGCACTTTTGCGGAGGATGAGGAGTTGCTGGCGCTCGCCAAGGCGATGGGTAGCAGCGGCAGGGGCGTCTTTCAGATATTGCCCAAGGGAGCCAATGGCGGCATCGTTGCCGCAGCATTGACGCGTGCCGATCGTCTCGATGAGCATCGTCGCATCGAGGCCATCGCTCGAGTCTCGGGTCGTCCGGTGACGTACACAGTGGCGGAGTTCTCTGCCGATCCCGACGATCTCTACATGATGCTGGATGCAACCCGGAAGGCGAATGCCGAAGGCTTGAGGATCCGGCCGCAGATGTCTTCACGCGGCCTGGGCTCGATCCACATGCTCGACAGCTACCATGTGTTCCTGCGCCGTCCTTCCTATCTCGAAATCGCGCATCTGCCGCGAGCCGAAAGAGCCGCCGCCCTGCGTGACTCTCGCAGGCGCGCCGCGATTCTGGCGGAGGGTAACGTCGATACGGCATACGTCGGCAATCCGGCGGTGCTCGGCATGTTGAACCGCCTCGATGCCAATCTCGCGGAGAGTTTCATTCTGACCGACGTCATCGACTTCGAACCGACTGAGGATCGCAAAGTCGCCAAGCTGGCCGCCGATGCGGGCAAGAGCACCGAGGAACTGATCTACGATCATTACGCCAGCGGCGATGGCAGCAACTTCAACGTTGGCTTGTGGCAGAACTATGCGCGCGGATCCTTGGACCATATTCGGAAAGCGTTCCTCGATCCGAATGTCGTCAGCGGCCTCGCGGATGGTGGCGCGCACGTGCGCATCATCTGCGACGGTTCGGCACCGACGTTCCAACTTTGCTTCTGGGTGCGTGATCGTACGCGGGGTGAGAAGCTGCCTCTGGGACATGTCGTCCGCAAGCTGACGAGCGAACCTGCAGACCTCCACGGACTCAACGACAGAGGTGTCATTGCGGTGGGCAAGCGGGCCGACCTCAATGTCATCGATTTTCAACGTCTCAGTCTGAAGCCGCCGGAGATAGTGCACGACCTGCCGAGCGGAGCTGGCCGTCTTCACCAGAAGTCGGTGGGCTACCTCGCGACGTTGGTGGGCGGTGTTCTCACGCGCCAGAACGAC
>DATELY010000243.1:0-36216 GCA_035276085.1 Steroidobacteraceae bacterium
CAGAGGACTTCCGCGCGGGCACGATCGACCACGACGTGACGCAGAACATCGCGGCACTGCTCGAGCACATCGAAGCACAGCCGCCGTTCACACTGCTCGATTTCGGTTGCGGGCCCGGTCGCGACCTGCGCGCGCTTGCGCAAGCGGGGCATCGTGCAATCGGTCTCGAAGGCGCGGAGTCGTTCGTGGTGATGGCGCGCGAGTATTCGGGATGCGAGGTGTGGCAGCAGAACTTCCTCGCGCTACAGCTGCCCGCCGACATGTTCGATGGCATCTTTGCGAACGCGTCGCTCTTCCATGTTCCGCGCGCGGAATTGCCGCGCGTGCTGATGGAGTTACGCGCGTCACTCAAGGCTGGCGGCGTGCTGTTCGCCTCCAATCCCCGGGGCGACAACCAGGAAGGTTGGAATCGCGGACGCTACGGCTCGTATCACGACTGGCCGACCTGGCGTGACCATCTGTTGGCTGCGGGTTTCGAGGCGCTCGAGCATTACTATCGACCGGCGGGATTGCCCCGCGACCAACAGCCCTGGCTCGCGTCGGTCTGGCGCAAACCTCGCGCTTGAGTTGAACGTCCGCTGCCTCTTCACGGGGTCGAACGCTTCCCACCGGAAATTCCTTACATACGAGCGCGAAGCCGCGCGAGCAGATTCATCGTGCGGGTGCGGAGCCGCACCGGTGGCCGCGATGGATGCCGCCGCTCGATGCGCCCGGACGCCGCGAGCTCTTCGTGCTGGCTAGCACGCACGAAGCGAGTGTGTAACCAAGGAGAACAACAATGGCCGCAGTCCTTCACGCATTCCCCTCGTTCCATGGCATCAACGGCCGGAGCCTTGCGCTGGCCTTCATCATCGTCGTGCACGCGGCGTTCTTCGTGGCACTGACCACCGGATTACGCCCACCCATTCTTGATCGCATGCCACGCGACATTGCTTACGTCCCCATTGACCGCGACGAGCCGACGCCGCCACCGCCCGGCCCGGTCATCGATCAAGTGCTCATCACTCCATTCGTTCCTGCAGATCCCGGTGCCCCGGATGTGCCGTATGACGATTCGGGGTGGTTCGTTCGAGAGCAGCCACGCGACGAGGGTCCATTGATTCCCCCCGTTGATACCACGCCCAAACCCGTCATCGTTCAACCGCAAATAGACACGCAGCGCGGTTTGCGCGAGCCCGTGTATCCACCGCAGGAAGTTCGACTGAATCACACCGGCACGGTGTTGTTGTCCGTTGAAGTCCTGCCGAGCGGCAGGGTGGGCGACGTGCGGGTAGTGCAGTCGACCGGCTATCCGCGTCTCGACGAGGCCGCGATCAAAGCAGCACGCGAATGGCACCTGCGGCCCGGTACGCGGGACGGTGTGCCGACCGCAATGTGGAAGCAGATCCCGATCACGTTCCGCCTGCGCGAGTAATTGCATGCAGCGGGCGGATGGGACGTGCTATCCGCTCGCCCGCAAAAGCGCCAGGAACATCGGCGTCGTGACCGCCGCGAGCAGCGTCGATAGCACGAGGCTGCTCGCAATGGTTCCCTGAAGCGCCTCGTACTGCACCGACATCAGGTACACGTTCGCGCCGACGGCGAGCGAAGCGAGCAGGACCACGGCACTGCGCTCGATCGCCGGCAAACCCAGTGCGACGGCGAGCAGCCACACCGTGAGCGGCTGCACGATCAGCTTCAGGCCGCAGATGGCGATCGTCTGTTGCCACTCGCGCCGCACGCTGTATCCCGCAAGTCCCATTCCCGATACGAGCAGCGCTGCAGGTCCCGCCAGATCGGCGATGAAGTCCAGCGTCACGCTGACGGTTGCGGGCAATCGCCCGCCGAGCAAGCCAAATGCTGCGCCGATCAGAATCGACATCACGATGGGATTCTTCGCGACGCCAGCCGCTGTGCGACCGAAACCCGCCAGTGACAACGATCCGTGGCGCGACCACTCGATCGACACCGACAACAGGGTCCACAACGTCAGCGCATTGAAGACGAGAACGAGCGCGACGGCAGGCATGGCTCTCTCACCGAGTGTGAGGCGCGCGAGCGGCACGCCGAGCAATACATTGTTGGAGAACACACCGGCAACGCCGAAGATCGAACGCGCCGCGCCCTCCTGACGGAAGACCGTGCGCGCAATCCAGCGACCCGATAGAAAGACCAGCAGACATCCGCCGAAGAAGGCGATCAACAGGCGCGCATCGACCGGCGGCAACTCCTGCAGCTTGCTCATCAAGCGGAACAGGAGCACCGGTAAGGCGAAGGAGAATACGAACTTGCTGGCGTGCGCCGTCCATTCGCGACGCCAGTACCGCCACAGCGCGAGCACGTAGCCCACGAAGACAATCGCGAATAGCGGCGCCGAGAGTGCGAAGTACGTCCAGAACAGCGACATACGCGCGTGCGTGCGGCTATCTTCCCGGCCGTCTGCGTCCGTGAGCGGGCGCGTGCCCGCGCGCATGAGATGGCGGCGGACGACGATGACGCTTCGACGCATCAGTGTGGGTCGGTCGTGCCTGTTGCTGTTGCTGCGGCTGTGACGACCGCGCCTCCGGCGGACGCGCGGGTGCTGCCGTAAACGCCGGTGTCGATGTCACTGCGATACGTCGATTCAGCAGCCGCTCGATCCCCTTCAACAGGCTCGATTCGTCGTGCGAGACGAGCGATACCGCGACACCGGTGGCGCCGGCACGGCCCGTACGGCCAATGCGGTGAACGTAGTCCTCCGGCACGTTCGGCAGCTCATAGTTCACGACATGCGGCAGCTCTTTGATGTCGAGCCCGCGCGCGGCAACTTCCGTGGCCACCAGTGCGCGGATGCGGTTCTGCTTGAAGTCGCTGAGCGCAGTCGTGCGCGCCGACTGACTCTTGTTGCCGTGAATGGCCGCGGCCTCGATGCCGTCTTCCTGCAGCTGCTTCGTCAGTCGATTTGCGCCGTGCTTGGTGCGCGTGAACACCAGAACCTGAGACCAGTCGCCGCTGCGAATGAGATGCGAGAGCAACGCACGCTTCTGCTCCTTCGGCACCTGATAGGCGCGCTGTTCGACGCTGTCCACCGCCGCATTACGCCGTGCGACCTCGATCTCCAAGGGATCGTGCAAGAGGTTTTGCGCGAGCTTGCGGATGTCGTCCGAGTACGTCGCGGAGAACAGCAGGTTCTGCTTTTGCTTCGGCAGCAGTCGCAACACACGGCGGATGTCGTGAATGAAACCCATGTCCAGCATGCGATCGGCCTCATCGAGGATCAGGAACTCGATGCGGCTCAGATCGATGGTCTTCTGTTCCGCGTGATCGAGGAGGCGGCCCGGCGTGGCGATCACGATGTCAGCGCCGCGACGGAGTGCTTCGATCTGTGGATGGATGCCGACGCCACCGAAGATCACGGTCGAGCGCAGCCGCACGTGTTTGCCATAGTGCCGCACGCTGTCGCCGACTTGCGCAGCCAGTTCGCGGGTTGGCACGAGAATCAGCGCACGCGGTGCTTTACCGGCGCCGCCGTGCGCATCGAGTAGTTGCAGTAACGGCAACGTGAAGGCCGCGGTCTTACCCGTTCCGGTTTGAGCGCCCGCAAGGATGTCGCGTCGCTCCAGGATGTGTGGAATGACACGCGACTGAATCGGCGTGGGTTCGGTGTAGTTGCGTTCCTGCAGAGCGCGCACGAGTTCGGGCTTCAGCCCGAGAGCAGCAAAAGGCATTTTATTTCCTGTAGACCTGCCCGCTGCGCCAGGCGCAGGTCCAGTGAGGCGGTGCATTTGAAGAGGCAGCTGAGAGCAGCCTGAGAACCAAGCCGACCGGACGGCGGCTGATGAGGCGCCGCACTGTACAGGATTCCGCAGCCTGTGTGCACGACGGCAGTTGGGAGCCTGCGCGTCCGCGGCGCATGCGAGGACAAAATCGAGTCTGTTGGAGTAAGCCGCGTCCGTGTTCAGACGGCCGATCAGCTCGACGTCGTGGAGGCGTCTTTAGACCCGCTTTGCTGTCAAGGGTCGCAACTGGCCCAGGAAGTAGCCGATTCCCAGCAGCAGCGCGGCGCCCGTCAAACACCCGGCACCGTAGCTCAACCCGGCGCTTGCGGACATCTCGGCCCCATGCGCATAACCGTGGAAGACGGCGAACGTCGCGGCCACGGCCGCGGTGAAATGGCTGGGCAGGCGCAGCGACGTCAGCACCGCCGCACACGTGAATACGGCCGACAGCACGATCATTGTTTCGATCCAGGGTAGCGGCAGACCGACGACGGCCAGCGCGCCACCGAATGCCATCGCGCCGAGAAATCCCAGAGGCAATCCGAGCCGCGCAGCACCCGTTGCTCTGACGGCAAGCACGCCGACACCGAGCATGGTGAGCAGATGGTCCAGTCCCGTGAACGGATGCGCGCAGCCCGCGATGAAGCTCATCGTGCTGTGATCGCCCGTATGCGCACCGGCCAACCCCGGCAACGCAATGAGCGCCAGAGCCCAGAGAACGCAATGCATGCTGACCTCGTCGTGCTCGCAGTATCCGGACTATAGTGTGCTCGCAAGGGCGTCGTGAGCGCATACGTCAAACGGCGAGTATCGCCATGTCCAATGACTCGTAAGATCCAGTTCGATGCACATGCAACCACACAAACAACCTCTGCGCCTTGGAGTCGGCGGCCCGGTGGGGTCGGGAAAAACGGCACTGGTCGATTCGCTCTGCAAGCGTTTGCGCGCGCGCCTCGACATTGCCGTGGTGACGAACGACATCTACACGCGTGAGGATGCGGAGTTCCTGATCCGCAGCAAGGCATTGGCGCCGGAGCGCATCCGCGGCGTCGAAACCGGCGGTTGCCCGCACACGGCCATTCGCGAGGACGCGTCCATGAACCTCGCCGCCATCGACGAGCTGATGCGCGAGTTCAGCGGCCTGGACGTCATCATCGTCGAAAGCGGCGGCGACAATCTCGCCGCGACATTCAGTCCCGAGCTGTCGGACCTCACGCTGTACGTCATCGATGTCGCGGCCGGCGACAAGATTCCCCGCAAGGGCGGCCCCGGCATCATGAAATCCGACCTGCTCATCATCAACAAGATCGATCTGGCGCCGCACGTCGGCGCATCCCTCGACGTCATGGACCGCGATGCACGCAAGATGCGCGGCGACAAGCCGTTCGTCTTCACCAACCTGAAGACCGGTCAGGGTCTGGACCAGGTCATCGACTTCATCGTCAAGCAGGGGATGCTGGAGCCGAAGGCGGCGTGAGCTGCGCTGGGCGGTTGGCCAGCGGGCCGGTTGGTCAGCTGGCTAGCTGGCCAGAAAGCGCATTCTGGCCAGCCGACCAGCCGACCAACCAGCCAGTTCGCCCCCTCACTTCCCGGTATCCACTTTTCCCCCGCCGCCGTTCTATTGTCCCAGGTGTGCGAGTGGAGTCACCGTGGGTCAGGCTGAAGACAATGTGCGGTCGTTCGTGGCGGGGGTGGCTGCCCAGTACGGTCGCCGCCTGCGCCGCTTCCTCGCTGCGCGCCTGCGCAACACGGCCGAGGCGCCTGACCTGGTCCAGGAGGTCTACCTGCGTCTCCTGCGTGTCAATCGGTTCGAGTTGATCCGCAATCCAGAGGCTTACTTGTTCACCGTGGCGAGCCATCTGCTCAACGAGCACACGTTGCGCCAGACGGCGGCGCCGATCGTCGTGGAGATCGGCGACGTTTTCGCCGAGCTGCGCACGGTCGACGATCAAGATCCTGCCGAAGAAGCGGACCGCCAACAGCGGCTGCAGAGCCTGGAACGCGCCATGAAGAGGCTGTCGCCCAAGGCGCAAGCCGCGTTGCTGCTGCATCGACGGGACGGGTACACACTCGAGGAGATCGCGGCCCGACTCGGGGTTTCACGCGCGATGGTCAAGAAGTACTTGGCAAAGGCCCTGGTGCATTGCCAGCGTCGGCTCGACATGGAGAACGCCGGCACGAGTCATCTGCAACGACGTCGCGGCTACGGACTGAAGCAGGAGTAGGGACGCTGCCATGATTCACACTCAGGTGCTGGAAGAAGCAGCGGACTGGTTCGTTACGATGCGCGACGGCGCCGATGAGGCCGAGCGCGCGCAGTTTGCCGATTGGTTGCGCCGCTCACCCGAGCATGTCCGGGCTTATCTGGAACTCACTTCGGTGTGGGCGGATGCTGCGGGCGTCGATGCGGAGCGTCGGCAGGACGCCGACACATTGATCGCGCAGGCGCTCAATGGTGGAGAGATCGTGTCACTCGGTGATGTGGCATCGGCGGATGCCGCGACAATCTCGCGCGCGAACGGTCGGTCTCAACGCAAAGCCAGAGGCTGGCTTGCTGCGGCGGCCGCGATCATGATCATCGTCGGCACCGCGTGGTGGCAACTCCAGCGCCCCACGTACGTCACCGACATCGGCGAGCAGCGCTCGCTGGTGCTGGAAGACGGCTCGCGCGTGCAGTTGAACTCGCGTTCCCGCTTGCGAGTGCGATTCTCCGACCACGAGCGCTCGGTGGATCTGCTCGAAGGTCAGGGATTGTTCGAAGTGGCAAAAGATCCGGGCCGGCCGTTCATCGTGTACGGCAACGGCACGCTCGTGCGCGCGGTGGGCACGCAGTTCGATGTGAATCGTCGCGCCGACCAAACCGTCGTCACCGTGCTCGAGGGGAAGGTGCAAGTGCGCGCGGTGCCGGATCGGTTCTCGTCCGTGCAGGGGCCTGCCTCCTCCGTCGAGCCATCGACGAGTGCCGCAGTAGCCGCGAGCGAGCCGACCCGCGTCGCTGAGCTCGCAGCCGGCGAACAAGCGGTCGTTGCCGCAGATCAAATCACGCTGCCCGATTCGCCGAACATCGCGGCCGCCACGGCATGGACACAGCGACAGCTCATATTCGAATCCGCGCGGCTGGCCGACGTCGTGTTCGAGTTCAATCGCAACAATGAACGCCAGCTCGTGATTCGTGACGCGGACGCCGGCAACTTCCTCGTCAGTGGCGTGTTTTCTTCGACGGATCCTGCGCCGCTGCTGATCTTCCTCGAACAGCAGGCCGATTTCCACGTACGGACGGGGGAGTCTGAAATCCTGATCTGGCGCGGGACCGCGCGAAACCAGCGGTAGCCACTTTTTCGTCGTGCTCGCTCTTTAGCCCCATGACTCCGTCCTCGACACCGCGGGTGACGGTCACAACAAGACCCATCCGGGTCAAGGGGATCATGATGCGTGCAGGCATTCTCGTCTCGGCGCTGTTTCTTTCTGCGATCGGATTGTCCGTCGCTTCCGAATCGAATGCTGCGATCCGTTATTCGATCGACATCCCGGCGCAAGGGCTCGGCCCCGCGCTGCAGAAGCTCGCGCGCGAGCACAACTTCCAACTGGTCTATCGCCCGGAGTACGTCCGCGGTGTGCGCACGCAAGGCGTGGTCGGCGAGTTGACGCCTGAGGAAGCGCTCAACCGACTATTGGAGGGAACCGGGCTGACGCACCGTCGTGTCGACGAGCGCACAGTCACGATCGTTCCGGTATCGGGAACCCGTGCAGCGCCCTTGTCGATGTCGAGCAATGAAGGCGACGCGCAAGGTCGGATTCGCCTGGCGCAGGCCACGCAGCCACAAGGCGACACGCCCACGGCAAGTGCATCCAAGACCGCGATCCAGGTCGAAGAAATCATCGTCACGGCACAGCGCCGCGAAGAGCGATTGCAGGACGTGCCGATCGCGGTCGTCGCACTGAGTCCGGAAGCGCTGCAAGCAAAAGGGGTGACGAGCACCGAGGGGCTGAGCGCAGCTGTTCCGGGCCTGACGTTCACGCGCGTGGGCGCGTCGGGGACTCCGTTCATTCGCGGCGTAGGATCGTCCGCTGGCGATCCGAGCAGCGAGCCATCGGTCGCCACGTATGTCGACGGTGTCTACATTGCGTCGCCGAACGTGAACCTCTTCGAGTTCAACGCCATCGAGCGTCTCGAAGTGTTGAAGGGCCCGCAGGGCACGCTGTTCGGTCGCAACGCGACGGGCGGCGTGATTCAGGTGCGGACGAAGGATCCGTCGTTCGCACCTGAAGCGGACCTCAGCGTGGGCTATGCGAACTACGATACGAAGTCAGCAGCCGGTTACGTCACCGCGGGGCTCTCCGACGCGATTGCATTCAACCTCGCCGGCAGTATCAGAGATCAGGACGACGGCTACGGTAACAACCGACTCAGTGGCGTCGACACCTATGTTCGCGACGAGCAGAACATTCGCGGCAAGCTGCTGTTCCGGTTGAGTGACGAGACTCAAGTCATGCTGGCGGGCGACTACTTGAAAGTCGATTCCACCGGCGAGGACTACAAGCTCCCGAACGGCGCGATCGGTCGTGACGACTCCGTGACCGACCTGGGTCGCTACGAGACCCAGAACGGCTTCCTCGCGAAGACCGATACCAAATCACGCGGCGGCTCGCTGACCGTCGATCACGATTGGGGATCCATCCGCTTCAAGAGCATCACGGCGTATCGCAAGGCAACCGGTGTGAATGCGGCGGATGTCGACCTCGTCCCCGATCCCTACTTCAATGTGTACTCCAGGCTGACGCAGGACAACTGGTCGCAAGAATTTCATCTTGCCTCGAGCGGCGATGCGCGCGTGACCTGGCTCGTGGGTGCGTTCTACTACGATTCGAGCGCCGGTTACTCGCCGTTGCAGATCAGCGGCACGGATCTCGGCGGGTTGACATTGGACATCTACGGCGATGTGAGAACGAAGTCCGCATCGGTGTTCGCCCAGGCGACGACCGAGATCGCGCCACGCACGAACTTGACCTTGGGCCTGCGGTACACCGACGAGAAGCAGGAGTACACGGCGAAGACCGATTCGGACGTCGGGCTCATCGCGCCCGAGGACAGCGTGGACCAGTCCTTCAACGATCCGACCTGGCGCATCGCTCTGGACTACAAGTTCACGCCCGACATCCTCGGTTACGTGTCGTACAACCGTGGCATCAAGAGCGGCGGCTATGGTGCGCTGTCTCCCGTGGACACGGCCGCATTCGATCCAGAGCAACTGGATGCCTACGAAGTTGGCGTGAAGTCGGAGTTGCTCGATCGTCGTCTGCGTCTGAATGCATCTGCGTTCTGGTACGACTACAAGGACATCCAGGTGCAGATCGTGCAAGGCAGCGCCACGTTCACGCAGAACGCCGCGTCCGCACGCATCCGCGGCATCGATCTCGAACTGCAAGCGGCGCTGGGTGAGCGCTTTACGGTGAGCGGCAACCTCGCCTACACGGATGGCGAGTACAGAGACTACGAGAACGCAGGCTCCTATGGCCTGGGCGTCGGCCCATTGCTGACCATCGATGCCTCCGGCAACGACACGGTGCGTACACCCGATCTGTCCGGCTCGCTGACACTCGACTACCGCATGCCGATCAGTACTGGAACGCTGTTGTCATCGCTCACCGTAGCGCAGAACGGCAAGTTCTACTGGGCAGCGGACAACGAGCGCAAAGAAGACGCGTACACGCTGGTGAACGCCTCGGTGCGCTGGCTTTCCAGCGAGGAAAAGTACAGTGTCACCGTGTGGGGTAAGAACCTGACCGACGAGGAGTACCGCTCCATGCTGTCCGAGTCTTCATACGGCGATCTCACTCGCCAGGGCGATCCGCGCACGTACGGCGTGACACTGGGAGTTTCGTTTTGAGCGACATGGAGTGGAATGGCTATCGCAAGGATGTCGTGCCCGAAATCCCGGCTGCGTCGCCGTTCTTCGGCGTCGCACCGGCGACCGTCGAGCACTTCCAACCCGTTCCGGCCAACGCCACGTATGAGTTCGTGGAGACGAGCTACTTCGGATTCAATATCCCCGAAGCCGCGATCGACTGCGAAATCTACATGTGGTTTCACCGCAAGCTCGGTGTTGCCTCAGGAGGTGTAACGCTCTGGCAGGGCATGAAGCCGGTTCACCTCTCGGAAGAAGTGCACGACTATCGGCAGTATCTGCCCCTGCCCGATGACCTCACCGATCAGAGTTATCCGACGGGTCTGCGGGTCCGCATGATCGATCCGAACGGAACCTACAAGATCGAGTACTCGGATACCGAACGAAATACGCACTTCGAGTTCGTCACGGCGCCCATCATGCCGCTGGCCGTGCGCTTCACCGGCAACCACTTCACGCAGGCGATGAGCACCCGCGGCAAGCTCGTGCTTGCGGGGAAGGAATACGCCATCAACGGCTTCTTCACGCGCGATCGCACGTGGTCCGAACCGCGCACCGAGAAGCCCATCAAGATGCCGCCGCTCACGTGGATCGCCGGCGTGTTCAACGAGCGGATGGCCTTCCACGTCATGGCGTACGACAGCATCGAGCATCGACCCGAATGGCGCGGCGTGTACTCGCTCGAGCCCGGCAAGAATCATTTGTGGGGCTACCTGTACCGCGATGGCCGCTTGCTGGGCATCACGAGCACGGACAAGCGCACGCATTACGAGCGTGATGGCATCACACCGAAAACGCTGGAACTGCGGCTCGAGGACGAAGAGGGCAGGCACTGGGACATAACCGGTGAGGTCATCGGACTGTCTCCGTGCTCGACATGGCTCAACCTCACGGTGCTCGTCTGCTTCGTGCGCTGGCAGTGCAATGGCATTACCGGCTACGGAGACGCACAGGAAGTGCTGTACGGCGATCACGTGCGCCGTTTTCTTACGCTCGGGCACCGATGATTTGCGCATGATGCGGGCTCGCGTGCGGCGCACTCATCGCTAGGGCGGCAATGACGCTCTGTTGTTCACCCGACGCCGGAGTCCTTCCGCTCGCAGGCGCAGGGGACGCTGTTCCCGACACACACACCTTTCCCGGTTCGTTTCAAGCAGGACTGCGGTTCGCTGCATCACAAAGTCGATTGCGGGCCTGAACAAGAACTTTGCGACGCCCAGGCCTACGCTGAAAGAGTCGACCGATGCAGCTCACGCTCGTTCACTTACCGCGGATCAGCGGATGCAATCGACAGTGGGCGTGCACTGTAAACAGGTTTGCGGCGCGTGGCGCGCGACACAACAGATCAGGTGGGGGATCAGACATGTTTCAATCGATGAACACGCGCGCCGCAACGGTGGCCGCGATAGCGGGCGTTCTCGCCTTGCCGATCCAGGCGGCGGAAGCGGCCGAAGACAGCAAAGGCGGTCTCGAGGAAATCGTGGTTACCGCCCAGCGACGCGAAGAGCGGTTGCAGGATGTGCCGATTGCCGTCGTGGCGCTGAATTCCGACGCGTTGCTAGCCAAGGGCGTGAGCGGCACCGAGGCGCTCGCCGCAGCCGTCCCTGGCCTGACGTTCACCCGCATCGGAGCATCCGGCACGCCGTTCATTCGCGGTGTGGGCTCTTCGGCGGGCGATCCGAGTAGCGAACCCTCCGTCGCGACCTATATCGATGGGGTGTACATCGCTTCCCCGAATGTGAACTTGTTCGAGTTCAATGCGATCGAGCACCTCGAAGTGCTCAAGGGACCGCAGGGAACGTTGTTCGGTCGCAATGCAACAGGCGGCGTGATTCAAGTGCGGACCAAAGATCCGTCGTTCGACCCTGCTGCGGACCTCAGCGTGGGCTATGCAAACTACGCAACGAAATCGGCGGCTGCCTACGTCACCGCGGGACTCTCGGACGACGTGGCTTTCAACCTCGCCGGCAGCATCCGGGATCAGGACGACGGCTATGGGGACAATCAGCTCCTCGGTGTGGACACCTATGTCCGCGATGAGCAGAACATTCGCGGCAAGCTCCTGTTCAAGCTGAGTGAAGACACTCAAATGATCCTGGCGGGCGACTACTTGAAGGTCGACTCCACCGGCGAGGACTACAAGCTTCCGAACGGCGCCATCGGTCGTGACGGTGCGGTCGTGCAACGCGGCCGTTACGACACCGAGAATGGCTTGATCACGAAGACCGATACGAAATCGCGCGGCGGCTCGCTCACCGTCGATCACGATTGGGGCGCCGTCCGCATCAAGAGCATCACTGCATACCGCAAGGCAACGGGTGCGAACGTAGCCGATGTCGACATGGTGCCCGGTCCGTACTTCGATGCGGTCCTGGATCTCGATCAGGACAACTGGTCGCAGGAATTTCATCTCGCCTCGAGCGGTGATTCGCGCGTCACCTGGCTGCTCGGTGCGTTCTACTACGACTCGACCGCCGGCTATACGCCGGCGAGCCTCAGCGGTACGGATCTGGGTGGAATAGTCCTGGACATCTACGGCAAGGTGAGAACCCGGTCGGCGTCTGTGTTCGCGCAGGGGACGACCGAGATTGCGCAAGGAACGAATCTCACCCTGGGCCTGCGCTACACGCACGAGAAGCAGGAATACACATCCAAGACCGATTCGTCCGTCGGCCTGCTCGCGCCGGGCGACAGTGTGGATCAGTCTTTCGACGATCCGACGTGGCGCATCGCGATCGATCATAAATTCACACCCGATGTGCTGGCCTATGTGTCGTACAACCGCGGCATCAAGAGCGGCGGATATGGTCCGCTCTCACCGCTGGACACGGCGGCGTTCGATCCTGAGCAACTGGATGCGTACGAAATCGGTGTGAAGTCGGAGCTGCTCGAGCATCGGCTGCGTCTGAACGCCTCCGCCTTCTGGTACGACTACAAGGATATCCAGGTGCAGATCGTGCAAGGCAGCAGCACGTTCACGCAGAACGCTGCGTCTGCCCGCATCCGCGGCATCGATCTCGAACTGCAGGCGGCGTTGGGTGCGCACTTCACCTTGAGCGGCAACCTTGCCTACACGGACGGCGAATACCAGGACTATGAGAACGCAGGCTCGTATGGATTGGGTGTGGGTTCGCTGCTGACAGTCGACGCATCCGGCAACGACACCGTGCGTACGCCGGACTTTTCCGGTTCGCTGACGCTCGACCATCGCATGCCGCTGAGCGCGGGCACGCTCGTGTCCGCGCTTACCGTGTCGCAGACCGGCAAGTTCTATTGGGCGGCAGACAATCAGCGCAAGGAGGACGCCTACACACTGATGAATGCTTCCGTGCGTTGGCTATGGAGCGAAGAAAAGTACAGCGTTACCGTGTGGGGCAAGAACCTGACCGACGAGAAGTATCGCTCGATGTTGTCCGAGTCTTCGTATGGCGATCTCACCCGTCAGGGCGATCCGCGTACGTATGGCCTCACGCTCGGGGTCTCGTTCTGAGCGGCAGCTGAAAACCCGGGAGAGCGAGCATGCTTCGATTCGATGGACGAGTGGCGCTCATCACCGGCGCGGGGCGTGGATTGGGCCGGGCCCACGCGTTGATGCTGGCTTCCCGGGGCTGCCAGGTGATCGTCAACGATCTGGGAGTCAAGTCGACGGGTGCTCCCTCGACCGTGGATCCGGCCGCCGACGTGGTGCAGGAAATAGAGGCGGCGGGCGGGGTTGCCCTCGCAAGCAGGCACGATGTCGTCACACAGCCGAGGGAGATGATCGAGGCCGCCGTCGACCGGTTCGGGCGTCTCGATATCGTCGTGAACAACGCCGGCGTGTTCAACGATGCGCCGTTTGGCGGAGCGTCTGCGCAGGCGTGGCATGCGAGCGCCGACGTTCATTTCAAAGGCACCGTCGAGGTCTGTCGCGCGGCTTGGCCGCATCTCATCAAGTCCGGCAAAGGGCGCATCGTCAACACGACCTCCAGCGCCATGCTGGGCGGTCCGGGCGTCACCAGTTACGGTGCGGCGAAGGGTGCCATCTACGGCTTCACAACGAATCTTGCCGCAGATGGCCGGCGGGTCGGAATCAACGTCAACGCCATCATGCCGTCTGCGTGGACCCGGATGACGGCCACCATGAACGATCAGACAGTGCTCGACCTGTTGCGTGAGCAGTTTCAGCCGGATCGGGTTGCAGCGTTCGTCGCGTGGCTCGTTCATCCCAGTACGGATGTGTGGATGCAGTGCTTCCGTGTCAGTGGCCATGGTGCCTCGCGCGTGATCGTCACCACCACCGCCTCGACGATGGTTCCTGAGACCACTCCGGAAGCGTGGGCGCATGCGGGCTCGCAGCTGCTTTCGAACGAAGAGCTCTTTCCACTGCGCTCGACGCTCGATTCATTCGCTCGCGAGCTCAAGGAAGCCGATCCCGATATCGACCTGTCGCAGACCTTTGCCGCGGGAGGGAACGAAGTCACGATCGGCAAGGGTGACGGACTGTTCTGAGCGTACGGCGGGAAAACACGGGTAACGATGGGCCACCGGTGTGGTCGGAGAGCGAGATGAGCGATCGAAGTCAGAGCGCCGCCCTGGATGAAGTGATCTCCAAGCACCAGATCGAAGAGACGCTGCATCGCTGGACACGCGGCGCAGATCGCATCGATCTGAGCGTGATGCAGTCGGCTTTTCATCCCCAGGCGAACATCAACTACGGCTATTCCAATGGCCCCGTCGAGGAGTTCCTGCCGTGGGTGGTGAAGTTCCACACCGAGGATCTCGTGACGACATCGCATCAGATCTTCAATCTTCTCATCGAGCTCGACGGCGATACGGCGCGCAGTGAAGCAGGTGTCGACTGCCGCCTGCGATATCGGGGCAAGAAGGGACTTTCCGATCTGCTGGTGCTGGCCCGCTATCTCGATCGGTGGGAGCGCCGGGCCGGACTATGGAAGATCGTGGACCGGGTTTCCGTCGTCGATAGCTACAAGACCGTCGCCGTCGAGCAGGATCCGGAGGTCGATCCGTGGGTGAAGGAAGTGACGCAGGGTCGCACCGACCAGTCCGATCTGTCGTATCAGTACATCAAGCGGCGCAGTTAGATGAAGCAACGCGTTGCCGTGTTCGCTGCGAGCGGACGAATCGGGCAGGCACAGGTGCGGCAGTTGCTCCGACACGGCTACCCGACGGTTGCCGTCACGCGTCATCCAGTCATCTTCGATCGACCCGAGTTCGCAGGGCTGCGCATCGAGCCTGCCGACTACGACGACAGGACATCGCTCGATCGTGTGCTCGCCTCCGTCGATTCCGTCTTCTTCCAGCTGCCATCGTTCGGTTCATTGGCGCAAACGGACCAGCATGCGCGGAACATGTGCGAGGCGGCATTGGCTGCCCGTGTTTCAAAGTTCGTGTTCAACGCGACCATGTGGGCTCCGGATGCAGCACCGTGCGGCGTATCGCTCTACGACCATGTGAGAGAGATCGAAGACATGCTCATGGCGTCCGGGCTCCCGGCGGTCTCGTTTCGCCCGGTGCTGTTCATGGACAACCTCCTCACGCTGTTCTGCAAACCGTCGATCGTCGAGGAAGGCGTGTATCGCTATTGCCATCGGCCTGGGCTGGAGGCGAACTGGATTTCGATGGACGATGTCGCGCGGTTCATGATCCAGGCGCTCGAGCGTCCGAATCTGCTGGGAGGACGCTTCACCATCGGCGGGCCCGAACGACTGCGCATCGAAGAAGTGCTCGCCATACTCGCCGAGGTGGTGGGTCGCCCGATCACGCTCGAGTATCTGCCCGCGCGCCAGTTCGGCGAGTACATCTACGATCGGCTCGGCCCTGCGCTGGGTCCCGACCGGCAAGGCTTCGCAGACTTCTTTGACACCTTCTACACCTTTAACAACTATGCGCCGCAGCGTCCCTTCGAAGTGGACGTCGAGTCTCTGTTGCAAGTCATGCCCATGGAGCTCACGTCGCTGCGCGAGTGGGCTCGAGCTCAGGACTGGACCGAGTCCGGCAGGGATGCGATCGGATCTGTCGTGGGTTGATCGAGACGAGATGCCGCAGTGACAGCAGAGAAGATATCCGACACGCAGCCAGCGCCCGGGATCATGCCCAGCAGTCTGAGGCTGTTGCAAAGCCTGCGCGCGACCTTGCAGGGGATCGCCAACGGTCCGAACCCGCTGGATGACCGAACGCGCATGTCCCTGCGGTCGGCAGACGTCGTCCTGAACGAGTTGCTGTTGCGGGAGAATCGCAGCTTTCTTGCCGAGCTGTTCGCCGGTTTGCGCAGTCTGGCGTTCGAAGCCGCGGCGCTCTTGCCCGAACACGAAGGCGCCTTCGCGAGCGAGTTGTCGACCTTGCCCGCCAGGATCGATGACACGGTGGCCTTCGATGCGGGCAGTCGAGCGGTGGCGTCGATGCTCCATCTGCTCGATCGTCAGATGCAGTTGCTACCCACTGCCGCGGAGCGCTCACGAGAATTCCTGAGCCGCGTCGTCGACGCGGAGTCACGCTTGTACAACTATCGAATCCAGCAGGTGCCCGCGGCCGCCGGGCCTGAGCGCAGTGCCTTTACGGCGGCGGACTTCGAGCGCTATCTCCACGCACGATTTCCAGAGCGCGGCTTCAAGGTCGTCTCCTTCCGTGAGCTCGTCGATGGATTCCAGAAGACCACTGTTCTCATGGCTCTGGAGGATCGCTTCAAAGCGGTGGAACGAATCGTGGTGCGCGCCGAGAAGCCGGAGATCTTCTTGCGGTTCGACTGCAGCGAAGTGGCGCACGAGTTCGAGGTCGTACAGATCCTGCGCGACGCCGGTGTGCCGGTCGCCGAACCGTTATGGCTCGAAACGAATGCTGCGGCGTTGGGCACCCGCTTCATGGTGTCGCGTGAGCTCGCGGGCGCCAATGCTGGAAATCAGCTGATTCCGCGACAATTGAGCGATGCCGAGGCGCGCAATGTCATCCAGGTGCTGGCGCAAATCCACGCGGTCCCGCTCGATGATCGGATACAGCGATCGCCGGTAGGCCATTGGCTGCGGCATGCACGTCTGCGCGATAACACGTTGGCCCTCGTGCGCAGTTGGCGTGAGCAAATCTGGGTCTCACGCTGCACTCCTTCACTCGCGGCACGTCGCCTGTCTCAATGGCTCATCGACAACGTTCCGCAAGAGGATGCGCCCGCTCGTCTGCTGCACGTCGACTATGGGCCGCACAACCTCATGCTCGACGACGGTGAGGTGAGCGGCGTTCTCGATTGGGAATCGGCACGCATCGGCGATCCCGCCGAGGATCTTTCCGATCTGCTGGCGCGATTTCGCGGCTCGATCGATCGCAGCAAAGCGATCGCGTGGTACCGCGAAGCCGGCGGAGATGAGATCAGCGAATATCGCCTGCGATACTTCGATGCGTTCAACAACATCAAGCCCGTCATCGCCTCGCTGTCGGCCGGTGCGATGTTCGAGCATCAGTCGGGTACGCCGCTGCAATGGTGCCTCATGCCGCTCTTGTATGGCGCCGTCGGCCGCGATGTCGAAGAGAAGATCTCTGCTGCCGAGACAGCAAAGGCAGGTAATCGATGAACAAGGTGGCTGCCTCGCCGTTCTGGGACGAGAAGAACGACGCTCTGGGGACCTACACGGACAGGGATGATTTCCTGCATCGTGAACATCAGCAGGTCGAAACGGATACTGCACTCACCGAGACCCACTACTTCGCATTCAACGTGCCGGAGCATCGCATCTGCGGGATGGGCTGGCTCTGGCATCACCCGAACCTTGCGCTCGCCACGCACGGCACCTGGGTGTGGCAGGGAATCAAGCCTCATCCGCTGCAGTCCGAGTTGTTCGACTGGGTGAATTTCGAGAGCGATCGATATCTCGCGGACGATCTGCGCCATTACCGTTTCCCGAACAGCTACGAAGTGACGACGCTCGAGCCGTTGAAACGCCATCGTATTCAGTATCGCGACGACGGGCGCCGGAACTCCTTCGACATCCAGTTCGAAGCGGTGATGCCGCCCGCCATGATGAAGAGCGGGCAACATTTCGAGCAGGGGATGCGCGCTCGTGGAGAGCTGGTGCTCGGTGGAAGGCAGTATGCGGTCAACTGTCTCGGCATCCGCGACCGCTCGTGGGGCCATTTGCGTGGCGAAACGCTGTTGTCGGGCCCTGCGAATACCTGGGCTACTGCGGCGTTCGGCGATGACTTCCTCTTCACGATCGTTGCGGGAGATGCGCCCTCGCTCGCACCGGCGCAGGGTCGCTGGAGCGGGCTCACGGACGAACAGGTGTTCAAGCACGGCTGGGTGCGAAGCGACGGTCAGACGCAGCCCGTCGTCTCGTGTCGAAAGGTGACTCATCGCAATCGCGACACGCTGCTACCCGAGGGCGCGCGCCTGGAGTTCAAGGATGCAACCGGACGCGTGTTCGAAGTGGAAGGCAAGACACTGGCAGCTTCCAAGCTCGCGGTGTGGCCGAACATCGATTGCGCCTTTGGCACGATGGAGTGGCGTTGCAACGGCCGCGTCGGCCATGGCGACTTTCAGGATCTCTGGCCGCCCGCCTTCGTGCGCGAGTTCCTCGGCAAAGCGACTATCTGATGCAGCAACGAGGGCACATCCCATGAACGATGGATACACCAAGCTGGTTGTCCTGCTGAAGAAGAAACCAGGGATGTCGTTCGAGGAGTTTCAGCAGTATTACGAGAACACGCATTGCAAGTTCATCAGGCTGATCCCGCGCGTGCAGCGTTACTTCCGTCGTTATCTGCATCCGCTGGAGGGTCATCCGGTCAACACGAGGGACGACAGCCTGGAGTATCACGTGATCACCGAGCTGTGGTTCAACAGTCGTGAGGATCTCGATTTTGCAATGCGACGGAACGCGGAGCCGGACGTGCTCGATGTCTTGATCCCGGATGAAGAGAAATTGTTCGATCGCAGCAAGACGCGTGTGAACATCGTCGAGGAGCGCTATTCCGACCTCACCAAAGATATCCCCGCCCCCGGGTGACAAGCCCGCCTCACGCTCATCCGATCGTGGCTCGTTATCGCGACGGCAGCTCTGCCGCTCGGGCGCATTGTGGTGCGCAAAGAACAACGCTATATAGACACTGCTGGCAGTGTGTTCGAGACCGTTGTTACCGAGCGCCGCGATACCGGGGTATTCCACGATGCAGCAGACGGCCATCAGCTCTTTCGAGCCGACGCGGTTCTTGACGTGGTCGGTCGCCCGAGGCGAACGGCCCGCCGACGAATCCGCCAGCTCGACCATTGGTCTGCAACTGGACCAATTGAGCGTGCTGATGTGCGAAGGCAGCGGCACTCAAGGCGGTCATCGTCGGCCCGATCACATTCGTGACGACCATGCGGACTACTTCGTGTTGACCTTGCCCGTATCGGCAGCGCTGACAGTGCGACAGGACGGTCGCGACGCGCAGATCCTGCCGGGTCGCTGTGCGCTCGTGTCTACCTCGCGACCCTCGCAGGCGACGATCCGCTCGCTGGACGGCGGCAGCCTGTTCCGCTCGCTGCACATCCGCATTCCCGGGCCTTTGCTGCGTCGCCAGTTGCCGCAGGTCGATGACCTGTGCGGACGGGAGATCCCTGCGGAGCACGGCATCGGCGCCGTGCTGCGCGACCTGGTGGAGAGCGCGATCGCACAAGGTCCTTATCTCACCGAGCGCCAGGCGCAAGCGCTGGGCCACGCTCTGTTCTGCACCATCTGCAGTGTCGGATCGACGGCAAGCGAAACGATCATTGGCCAATCGGAGCCGCGCGATTCGTCCGCGATACGCCTGTATGCGCGCGCCAGCGCCTACATCGAGGCGCGGCTGAGCGATCCCACGTTGTCCATCGCCGACGTTGCCGCCCACTGCAGGGTCTCCGTGCGTTACTTGCATCTTGCGTTCGCCTCATGCGCAACGACGGTTGCCGCCTATATTCGCGAACGCCGCCTGCAAGGGTGTCGAGCCGCGTTGCTCGCTCCCACGTTGCAACAACGTTCCATCATCGAGGTGGCAGGAGACTGGGGTTTCGAGGATCCCTCCTACTTCAGTCATACCTACAAGGCACGCTTCGGCGTCACCCCACGACAGGATCGAAAGATCAAGTTGGGCAATCCCGATGGCTTGCCTGCGCCCCTCGATGCGGTCGAGCTCGAGCATCTACAGTAATCGCCTCTCGCCCACCGCCATTGCGGGCCGCGGACCTCCTTCCGCCCCGTTGATCATCGCGTACAGCTGACGTCTCCCTGACTGCGGTTCGCTGCATCACAAGGTCGAGTGCAGGCTCGACCAAGAACCGTTCGCCCCGCATCTTTACGCTGCAGCGTCGGCTCCCGTCGATCATGTGGGTCAGCAACCGCTGCTCCGCGCCTGTCAGCTGACTGGAAGCCGGAGGAGAGCGAATGCAGCGCGAGTACAAAGTGATCCAGTGGGGCGCAGGCTATACGGGAAAGTTTTCACTGCAGTACATCCTGGGAACGCCGCAGCTCAAGCTGGTCGGCGTGAAATGCTTCACGGCCGACAAGGAGGGAGTCGATGCGGGGATCATCGCCGACGTTGCTCCCGTCGGCGTGACTGCGACGCGGGATACCAAGACGTTGTTGGCGCTCGAAGCCGACTGCGTCATCTACATGCCGCGCGATGCACTCGCGGATCCGAGCGTGCCTGGCAGTCCGTCCGCTGCGTGGGTAGCCGATCTGGTCGCACTGCTCGAGAGCGGCAAGAACGTTGTGAGCTCGCTCGCGCCGCCGGGGCACTGGGGCCACCTGATGCACGGCGAGAGCTTCCGCAAACGACTGCAGGACGCCTGCATCAAGGGCAAGAGTACGTTGTTCTTCACCGGCTTCGATCCCGGCTTCACGACCGACGCGCTCGCTTTCTGTCTCAGCAGTGTCGTCGGGCGGATCACGCAGATTCGCACCTGGGAGATTCTGGATTACTCCACGTATCCGGTCCCCGAGATCATGCACACCATGGGTTTCGGCATGCGTCCCGAAACGCTGAGCGCGACAGCCGCAAACATCACGCTCATGACATGGGGCAGCGCGGTGCATGTGCTCGGCGATGCCTTCGGTGTACGCATCGACGACATCACGGTGGAGCCCGACATCTATCTGGCGCCGCAGGCCTATGTAACGACCGGTGGCACGCGGATCGATGCAGGAACGATCGCTGCGCTGAGATTCGCGGTCGTAGGCCATGTTCGCGGTAAACGCCGCTTCGTCATCAATCACGTTACTCGCATGGGGCAGGACGTGGCGCCTGAATGGCCACGGCTCGGACGCGATGGCGGCTATCGCATCGAGATCGATGCGTTTCCGCCATTCCGGGGTGACTTTCCGATGGGCGAGGAAGGAGGGACCGGTGCCAGCTTCTCCGATGCCATGGCGATGACAGCGGCGCGCTGTGTCAACTCGATCGAAGCGGTGGTGAGCGCGGGGCCCGGCTATCGCACGTTTCTGGAGTTGGCCCCGCTCGGAGGGAAGTACGCTTTGGCTGAGTGAAGATTCCAGAGGGACTTTCGCAACGCCAGGTCGGTGCCCTATAGATGCCGGTACGAAAGATCTGTCGAATCGTCAAAGACCTGGATCTTGTGATTCTCTGAACGGGCCTTGATCGCCAGAGAACCGCTGGACGCGGTCGAGCTGCGGTTCGCTTCATCACAAGGCCGAGTGCAGGCTCGATCAAGAATCTCCCGCCGCCGCCGCTTAAGCTGCAAATGCCGGCTCACGTAGACCGCACGCTTCCAGTCAGCGCTGGTTCGCGCTGGCGGTCAGTACGCTTTGGCTGAGTGAGCGTTGACTGAAGAGGCCGATGCAATGACACATGCTTTCGGGATGTTCGAGCTGCACGGAAGAACGGCGCTGGTGACGGGCGGCGGCACGGGATTGGGCCTTCACATGACGCGCGCACTGCTGCGCGCCGGTGCGAAGGTGCTGATCTGCGGCCGGCGCGATGCAGTGCTGGAGGCGGCGGCGGCGCGACTCGCGCAGGACGACTTGCCCGGACGCTTGCTCTGCCACGGCGTCGATCTTGCGGATCGTGCGAGCATCCGGCAGTTGATCGCGTTTGCACACGATGAGCTGGGCGGGGTGGATATCTTCATCGGCAACGCGGGGCAGGACATGCTCCAGCACGTTGCGCAGATCACGGATGAAGCGATCGATCAGATGATGCAGGTCAACCTGTCGGCCAACGTCGAGCTGGTGCGCGCGTTCGTCCCGGCCATGCGCAGCAAGCACTGGGGCCGCATCATCTTCAGTTCATCGGCGACCACCGTGTGCAGCACTCCGCATGAGGGCGCGGGCATGTACACCGCAGTGAAAGGCGCACTGAACTCCTTCACCCGCACGATTGCCGCCGAGGTGGGTCACGACGGCGTCACGGTGAACAGTCTGATTCTCGGCATGTATCTCACCGATATCGTGCGCGACATTTTCAAGCAACTCGAAGCCGCTCACGGTCCAAGTGCGGGTCGGGCGGCGCAAGACTCTTTTGCTAGCATGACGGCGGTCGGCCGGCTCGGGGAATGCCATGAGGTGGAAGGGTTGATCCATCTCCTTGCAAGCGATGCGGGTAGCTACATCACCGGTGCCAATCTCGCCATCGATGGAGGCCTCAGCATCATGCTGCGCCCGAATCCCGTGGGCGCGGCGAATGCTCGACAGTGAATCAACACCTATCACGTGGGGCTACGATGAAGAAGATGCTGGTCATGCTCAAGCGCAAAAGCGGCATGTCGCAGGAGGCCTTCCGACACCACTACGAGAACGTACACGCGGCACTCGGGGCACAATACTTCGACGGGCTGCTGACCGACTTCCATCGCTACTACCCGACGGCGCTCACGCCGTTCCCGGCTGACTGGCGCCACCTCTCGCCGCACATGACGACGACCCCCGATTACGACGCCATCGCCGTTTACACCTTCCGCGACGAAGCGGCGCTCCAGGAATATTTCCGAAAAATGCATGACCCGGAGATCGGTAACGTCCTGCGAACGGATGAAGAGCGCTTTCTCGATCGCGCCGCATGCCGTGTGGGGTTCTGCGATGCAGCGGCGGGCGACGGCATCGCGGCCCATTGAGCCCAGCCGCCGGATTTTGTCTACAGGAGGCAATCAGTCTCTGCAGTAGCGCAGTCGACGCACGTAGAGGTAGCCACTTTCCCTCGTTGCACGCTCTAATGCCACGGCAGGTCACGCTCACGCGGCGGGCCCTGGCCCGCAAACGTTGAATGCAGGGGGCAACTCACCAATGACGTACCCGGTCTACTTGACTGTCATCGCGAAAGCGTTGCAGGAGAAGATCATGCCGGACGTCAATTCGGAGTACTCGCGCGAGGTTCTGCGCGTCTGCATCGATGCACTGACGGGCGTGGCCTTCGCGCTCGATGAGCCAAGCAAGGCCGGGAGGGCGAGTCTGGCGTCCATCGAAGCATTGCTGAGCGCTCATACAGAGGCGACGGCCAGCGCGGATCGAAAGCTCAGCGGTCCGCCCGAGAACATGGCATCGCGAGGCGAATTGTCCGCTGCGCTGACCAGGGGTGAGGCGTGGGTTGCCCACGCCGACTGGTTGCACGATGAAGCAAAGGCGCAGGTCGCACGCCAGCTCGTTCAATGGGAGCGTGACTTGTTGGGAGAGGCCGTGCGCGGCATCGCCCCGAGCAGTGAGCCGCGGGCGAAAGCCAAAGCGAACGCGGTGGACAGCAATGTCACGAAAGAGAGGGTCGAGAGCTATCTCGGCAACCGCTTTCCGCAGTGCCGACCCGTGCGACTCGACAAGTTCTCTTTCGCCAGCATCGGCAAGGGCAAGACCACCGCACTGTTCTCACAGCAGTCGATCACGGAGTTGCCGCAGGACCTGGTGATTCGTCGCGACGCGACGCCCGATACGCCGCGCAGTGTCACGAGCGAGTTTCGCTGGATGAAGGTGCTGCACGAGGCCGGGCTCAGCGTGCCCAAGCCGTTCTTGCTGGAGACGAATTCGACCATCATGGGCGCGCCCTTCATGATCATGGAGCGCGCGTATGGCGAAGTGGCTGGCGGCTACGAAGCTTACTTCTCTCCGCCGCGCTCCGAGAAGCTCGCGCTGAGCCTGGCGGAACAGATGGGTCGTCTGCACAGCATTCCCATCGAGCGCGCGCCGTCCGCGGCGGAAGTCGGCAACGGCGCATTTACGCTGCCGGATCTGCGCAGCACGGTCGAAGCCTGGGCGAAGCATCAGCACTCGGCGTCGGTCACGATGGCCGCGGCCTTGCGCTGGATCGCGGCGCGCGCCGACCGCATCGTCGATCGCAAGGCCATCGTGCATGGCGAGCTGCAGTTCCACAACGTGATGTCGCGTAACGAAGAGATCACGGCCGTGCTCGATTGGGAGATGGTGCATGTCGGCCACCCCGCGGAAGATCTCGGCTACTGCAAGCCGGCGGTCGAGACGATGACGACGTGGGACAAGTTCATGGCCGTGTACTTGCGCGCCGGTGGCGTGCCGGTCACACCGGAGGAAATCGACTACTTCGCCGTGGATTACATGATGCGGCTGTTGCCGACGGCGCAGCACGTCCGGGATGAATTCGAAGCCGGTCGGCAGGACGACATCATGTTTGCGATCGTCGGTCCGGGATTCCTGCCCAAGATGCTGCATCGGCTGTCAACGGTGCTGGCTTCCGCGCTCAGCAAATGAATCACCGCACCGCTCGCAAGGCTGCGTGATGCACACCCAACAGACCTGAGAGCGTCATGCCGGATTCCGCGAACCCTACCGATGAGCGCACGCCCCTGCCGGGTTTGAGCACCGCCAAGATTCTGCGGGCCATCAGGCACGAGCTCGATGCCGTGATTGCTCCGCAGCTGCACAACCCGCGCGAGCAGATGGTCCTGGAGATGATTCACGGCCTGCTCGCGCATCTGCTGGTCCGCGAAGAACAGCTGCCTGCGCAATACGCTCGCTATGAGCGCCGGCAGGCAGCGGAGCTCGCGACGCTCGTGAGCGCGCTCGGCGTCGCGCCCAGTACCACTTCGCAGCTCGACGAGCGCATCGATACGCCTTCGATCGAAGCCGCCTTGGAGCGCACGATCACGGCGGCGATACCTCGGCTTGCATCCCTCGAACCTGAGCAACGAGCGGTGGCGCAGCAGGCGATCCGCTCGGCGGTGGAGCGTGAAGAAGAACTGTTCACGCTGGCAGCGGCAGCGGAATTGTCCCTGTCTGCTTCGCGCACGAATCGAGCTCAGGTCGATGACGGGATCGATGAGCGCAAACTCACGGCGTACTTGCGACGCCGCTTTGGGCCAGCCGTTCAGGCCGACACCGTCACTGCGCTGCTGGGCGGGGCGATGAAGGAGACATTCATCGCAGAGCTGTCGGGTGCGAACCGGCCCGCCGCTGCGATCGTGATCCGTCGCGATTCCAGTCAGGTGGAGACCGGTGCCGCGAACAGCAGCGTGACCCATGAGTTCGCCTTGCTCGAGGCTGCGTTCGAACAGGGATTACCCGTGGCCGAGCCGCTCTGGCTCGATGCAAGCGATGTCTTCGCGCGTCCGTTTCTCGTGAGCAAGCGCATCGCCGGCAGCCCGACCATGAACCTGCATGGACGCATCGTCGGCGCTGATCCCGCTCAGGCGGCGAAAGGATTGGCTCGAACGCTGGCGCAGATCCATCGCTTCGATTGGTCCGTTCTCGACGGTGCGCGGGAATTGGAGCGCATGTCACTGCGTCAGCACGTGGAGCGCCTGCTCGACATCTGGGAGACGCATTGGCGCGAGCATCGCGTGCGACCCTCGCCGGTATTCGCCGCGGGCTTCGCATGGATGAAGGCGAACATTCCTGCGTGCGAGGTAACGCCCGTGCTCGTCCATGGCGATGTCTCGCTCCGCAATCTGTTGATGCACGATGGCGAGATCACGGGAATGCTCGACTGGGAGTTCTGGCACATCGGCGATCCCGCCGAAGATCTCGCGTATTGCCGCGCCGATGTCGAGCAGGTGATGTCGTGGGAGGAGTTCCTCGCCGAGTATCGACGTCATGGCGGCGCCGAGTACGACGCCAACGCGATCAAGTACTACGAGATCTGGCCGGCCGTGCGCATCGGCGCCGGCTGTACGGCATTCGCCGCGCAGGTCGATGATCATCCTGATGAAACGAGCGCCGTCGCGGCGTTCGCAGCCACCCACCACTATGCGTACTTCGTGCAAGCCGCCGGCCGCTATCTGTCGGGCTTGAACGAGTTCACCAGCGCAGCAGGGCACAAACCATGACCAGCGTCGAGCGAGACAGCTACGTTTATCCCGCGAGCGATGAGTATCCGCAGCCGGCCGGTGCCGATGTCCATTGGCAGGAAAGCTTGTTGGTGCATTGGTGGGATCAAAGCAACGGCATCGGTGGCATGCATCGCATTGCACGTGAGCCGCACAGGGCGGGCGGAAGAGCCGTGCTGTTCTTCGGTGTCGTCACACGCGAGGGTCTGCGTTTCAACCGTTATCTCAATGTGCCATCGCGGCCGGACGATCTGCTCACAGACGGTCTGCAGGTGGGTCCGAGCTATCGGATGACGGTCGGCGAGGGCCCGCGACTCGTCGCGAACGACGCTGGCTGCGAGCTCGACTTGCGCTTCGAAGATACGATGCCGCGAGTCGATCTCGTGGCAGTGCCTGCCGACAAGAGCTTTCACGTGCTGGCCCCGAGTCACTTCGAAGTGGCTGGACGCGTGACTGGCACCGTCACGCTGCAGGGCAGGACGTATCGCATCGAGAACGGGCTGTGCACGCGCGATCACAGCTGGGGGCAACGGGACTGGGCAAAGCTGCTCGGCCATCGCTGGGTATCGGGCTGGTTCGGTCCCGACGTGACCTTTGCGGTCGGCAGCGCGCTCCTGGGCAATGGCGGGCTGACGTCATTCGGCTTCATCTCGCGCAAGGGAGTCGTCAGCTACGCGGAGCGGGTCGACATCCTCGCGCGCACGGAGATGGATGGGTTGAGCCATCGCGGCGGCGTCATTCGTCTCGACATGGCGGACGGCTCCGTCGCGGAGATCGATGCGTATCGCCCCATCAACGGCATCGCCTTCTCGCATCACGGTCTGATGTTCGCGCAAGAGCTCTGCGATGCGCGTCTGGATGGCCGCGAAGGTCAGTGCACGTTCGAGATCACGACGCGGCCGACCGATCTCGAGCACCTGTCCAAGGTGCTCATTCGCGTCTCGCCGCAGCAGGGATGGTCGCAGCGGCCGTGGAGCTTGTAAGGTTTCCTCCGCAACGGCTCCTTTAACGCTGCTTTCACGCCGGACCGTACAGGGTCCTCACGCTGGTTGCTTACGTTCCCCGCTCGGGTCAGGTACCGCCCCGGCATATAGCAGTTGAGCGACGCCGGACGCCGGCATACATTCGCGCCTCACCGTACTGGCTCGCGGTGCGACGCATCAGTCCACGTCTTCGGGGGAATCGTCATGCGCTATTCAGCCCTGCCTCGCACGTCTCCTTTGCTGCTGGCCGCGGCTCTGGCCTTCGCGATGCTCACGGCGAGCGCGCAGGTGCCCGTGCACAAGCACTACGCCGACAGCGAAGGATTCGACAAACCGGCGCCATCCGGTGCGTTAGCCCCCCGGCTGCAGAACGTCGGTAAGCACACGTTTGCCGTCACCACTCAGTCGGAACAGGCCCAACGCTTCATGAATCAGGGCTTGAACCTGACGTATGGCTTCAATCACGCGGAGGCGGGCAGGGCCTTTGCCGAAGCGGCACGGCTCGATCCGAATCTGGCGATGGCGTATTGGGGCCAGGCGCTCGTGCTCGGGCCGAACATCAACGCGCCGATGATGCCGGACCAGGAGCCGATCGCCCTCGAGCACATCCGCAAGGCGCAGGCGCTGAAAACCAAGGCCTCGCCGCGCGAACGCGACTACATCGATGCCTTGGCGGCCCGCTACACCGGCAAGCCCGAGGATCGGAAGGCAGCGGATCAGGCGTTCGCCGGCGCGATGCGCCTGCTGCACGAGAAGTACCCCAACGATCAGGACGCCGCGACGATCTATGCCGAGGCGTTGATGGACCTGAGCCCGTGGGACTACTGGACGCGCGATGGCCGCTCGCATGAGCGCACGCCAGATATCGTCGCGTCGCTGGACAACGTGCTGAAGGCGAACGCGGACCATCCCGGCGCGCTGCACCTGTGGATTCATCTATGGGAAGCCAGCGGCACGCCCGAACGAGCTGAGTGGGCCGGAGACCGTCTGCTGCCGCTCGCTCCCGCGGCCGGACATCTCGTGCACATGCCCGGCCACATCTTCCAGCGTGTGGGACGCTACATGGATGCCGTGAAGGCCAATCAGCTCGCGATCGTCGCCGATGAGGACTACATCACGCAGTGTCGCGCGCAGGGCATTTATCCGCTCGCCTACTACCCGCACAACGTCCACTTCCTGTGGTTTGCATCGACGATGGCGGGGCAGAGTCATGTCGCACTCGATGCTGCGAACAAGACGGCGGAGAAGATTCCCGTCGAGGTACTGAAGGACGTGCCGATCCTGCAGACGTTCCTGCTCACACCGGATTACGCGCGCGTGCGCTTCGGCAAGTGGGACGAGATCCTGAATGCAGCACCGCCGCGCGCAGATACGTTGTTCACTCGTGGTATTCGTCACTACGCCCGCGGCATGGCTTACGTCCGCAAGCAGGACTTCACTTCAGCACAAAAGGAGAGCGACGCGCTGCGCAAGATCATGGTCGATCCGAAGCTGATCGAAGCGCCGAGCTCCATGTCGCTGAATCTCGCGGATTCAGTGCTGCGAGTCGCAGCCGAAGTGCTCGATGGCGAGATGGCGGCCGGCAAGCGCGACTACGATAAGGCCATTGCCCACCTCGATCGCGCCGTGCGCTACGAAGACGCACTCATCTACACCGAGCCGGATGATTGGCATCAACCCGTGCGTCTCAATCTGGGTGCCGTGCTGCTGCAAGCGGGCCGCCCGGTCGAAGCCGAGAGCGTGTACTGGGATGATCTGCGCACGCATCCGAAGAATGGCTGGGCATTGTTCGGCCTCGCGCAGGCGATGCGTGCACAGGGCAAGGTCGATCAGGCGAAGGCGGTGGAAGCCGACTTCAAGACAGCGTGGAAGGACGCCGATGTTCAGCTGACGGCGTCGCGGTTCTGAGGGTTTTACGATGCGGCGTGCAATCTATGTCGTTCTGGGGCATCTCCTGGGCTTGATGCTGACGTCCATTTGGCAGATCGCATCGGCCGATGGCCCGGGTGCGTATCGATCGAGCGCGCCGACTTCCGCGCCGGAGCTCACCAAGGAGCAGCGCGCGATCGAGACCTACAACGACGGTTACAAGCTGATTCAGCGTGCCGACGAGTCCGCGAAGGGTGCGGATGAAAAGGCCACAAAGGAGGCGCAGAAGGCGTACAAGGCCGCGCTGAAGAAATTCAACGCGGCCGTAAAGCTGGATCCCTCGATGCACGAGGCGTACACGTATCTCGGTTACGCCAATCGCAAACTCGGTAACTACGACGAGTCACTCAAGGCGTACGCAGAGGCACTCCGTCTCAACCCGTCCTATCCGCAGGCCATCGAGTACCAGGGCGAAGCCTTCCTCGGACTGAACCGCATCGATGACGCCAAGACCAACTACCTGCGGCTCTATGCACTCGACCGCCCCCAGGCCCACAAGCTGCTACGCGCGCTCAATCAATGGACCGACGCGAATGCGGCCCAGCCGCCTGCGAACGTCGATGTCACGGCGCTGCGGGCGTGGGTGACGGAGCGGGAGAGCTCGCACGATCCGAATGAGAAGGCGGTGTGGTAGCCCGTTACCACGGTCACATCTTCAACTTCCGCTCATACCCCGTGAGCTCCAGATACCCGCGCCCGATTCTCTTGCCGCTGTCGTCGAGCGCTTCGACCGCACCTTCCCAATACAACGCACCGACGCTGCCGCGCGAGTCGCTCTCCTGATCGTTCATCAGGGGTCGCAACGTAACGGCGCGATCGCCGACCTGTACGCGCCACGACACGGGATACGTCACGCCCGTGCGGGCGGACTGCCACTGACGCAGTGGCGTCCAACGGATCTGCGATGGCTCGAAGCGTTGCACGCCAGTTGCTGTTCGTAAGGTTCCACCTGCCCAATACTGCTGTCCTTTCGCATCGCGAATGCGGAATGCCATGAGGGCGCTGCCGTCATCGAGATTGATGCCGATCCAATCCCAACCGACGGCCTCGGTCGCAAGGTACTCGCTCGACCATTCGTGATCGAACCAGGCTTCCCCTTGCACGGCGGACTTGGCTTGGCCGATCGTCACTGACCCCTGCACTCGCAAATGCGGCAGGCTGTAGTAGTAACTGGCTGCCGCGGGATCGGGCCCTTTGCGGCTGAAGCCTGCAGCGCCTTGCAGGAGCGGTGCTTGCGTGGGTTCGAACCGAAGCTCGAACTGAAAGTTGTCGGCAGCGATGCGAGCCGTGTAGCCACTGCCGTTCGCCTGCAGGGTCCAATCATCGATAACCACGTTCGTATCCTGCTCGCCGGTCTCTGCGAGCCCGAAGCCAGCGCGAGCGGAGCGCTGAGCGTGCAACAAGTGCCCGACGTCGGGAGCGCTGATGGCCGCATGCGCGAACAGCAGTTGACGGGGAGCAAACTTCGAAGGATTCGCATCGGCGGGTTCATTCCGTGAACGGAAGAATGTCACCTGAAATCCGCGCCAGCGGTGCTGTTCGTCCTGCACCCAACCCGTCACGTACCACCATTCGGTGCGGAACGCCGGATGGCTGCCTGCGTCTCGCGGGAATCGGATCTCATATCCGGGCACGACTGGCGCCGGCGCGCCCGAAGCAATGCTCAGCGCTAACGCGTACAACAGCCACGCCGATCCAACCGCCAACCGGCGACCGCCAACCGCGGTTCCCATCACCAGTCCTCCTTGACCGCGCGGATGACGTCCGCGTTCATCGCGCCGCGTCCACTGACGAGCGCAGTGGTCGCTGCGGCCAGCGGAACGATGACCGTGAGCGCGAGCAGCGGCACGGTCGGCACGTGCAGGTCCATGCTCCAGTAGAAGGACTGTCGTCCAACGACATGGATGAGCACCATGCTGATCACGCCGCCCACGAGCAGGCTGCCGATCATTCCCAGGCTACCGAGGCTCAATCCTTCGATCGCAAGTACGTGTCCGATCTGAGCCCGGGTGAATCCAAGATGACGCAGTACGCCGAATTCCGCGCGTCGGGCGAGCGCTTGCGAGCTGGCGCTGACGCTGATGCCGAAGAGACCGATGAGCACCGCGACGGCGAGCAGCACGTACGTGATGGCGAAGATGCGATCGAAGGCGCGCAGGCGATCAGCGCGGATCTCCTTGGGCAGGCCGATCTCCAGATCGATGCCGGATGGGACACGGGCACGCAGGTCGCGCAACACCCGCTCGAGCTGCACATCGTCCTTTAGCCAGATTCCGAGCATCGTGCTGCGCGTGTCGTCGCTGAGTGTGCGGTACCAGTCGACCGGTATCGCGATCGCTGGGGCCGAGCGCCCATTGTCACGCCAGATACCGCGAATCGCGCCGACCACGTCGCGGCCGCCGAGCGCGAATCGCAGTTCGTCGCCGGCGGTCAAGCCGTAGTCGGTTGCGAGTTGGACGGAGATCCAAACGGGCACCGCGCCTGCGGGTGGCTGAGCGGAGCTCTCCGACTCCAGCGCCAATGTTGCCTGCGGATGGTTGATATCGATCGGCCTGGCGATGAGCATGACAGGGGGGCGGTCGCGTCGCAGAAGGATCTCCGTCGAGCGAGAGGTCTCGATGCGCTGCACGCCAGGGACGCGGCTCAACTCCCGGACCAGCGATCCATCGAGGTAAGCCGATTGGTTCGTGCGCGGTGCGTTGACGTACAGGTCCGCCGGCAAGGCTCGATTGAGCGAGTCCACGAACGACGTTCGCAGCGATGTGATCATGATGCCCATCGCAACCATGAGACTCACGCTCACGAGAATGGAGGCAACGCTGACCGTGGCACTGTGGGCTGCGCCGCGCATCTGTGCGAGCGCAGTGCGATAAGCGATATTGCGTCCTTCCGGCAGCCAGTCCAGCACGCGGCGCGTGAGTGTCGGAATCAACAGCACTGCGCCGAACAGAATGAACGCGATGCCAATGTAGCCCGGCAGCGGCAACCCCCGGATCGGCGGCACGAACACGGCGAGCGCGGCAAGCAGCCACAACATCACAGCCAACACCGCGTGACCGCGCGCCTCGCGCTCCTCGACATTGCCTGACTTCAACGCGCGTGCTGTTGGAATGCGGGTCGCGGCCAGTGCGGGAGCGAGTGATCCGGCGACGGAGACGGTGACGCCCAACAACACGAACACCGCAGCTTCGCCGACATTGAAGTACAGCGTCGGAAACCAGCTCTGCGCGCCGAGTCGCCCCAGAAACGTGCGCAAGCCTGCCTCGGCGAGAAACGTACCGAGCAGGATGCCCGTCACCGCGCCCAGTACCCCGAGGACGGTCCCCGTGATCACGATCGCCCGGATCTGTTGCCGATGTGTCAGACCCAACGCGTTCAACAGCGCCAGCTCTTTACGTCGGCGCATCACCGCCAGCGATTGCGTGGAGTAGACGAGAAAGCCGCCCGTGAACAACGCCACGAGCGCGAGCGCGGTCAGATTCGTCGTGAACGCACGTGACAGCTGACGCGCCTGCTGCGTTTCGATGGCGGGCGTCGATACTTTCACGTTGTCTGGGAGCTGTGCCTCGATAGCCTGCGCGACGCGCGCCGGATCGGTACCTCGCGCCACTCGAACGTGAATCCGGTTCAGACGTCCGAGCGCATTCAACCGCCATTGCGCGGCGGCGACGTCCATCAGTGCAACGGAGCCGCTATACGTATTCGCGGCGAGCACACCTTTCACCGTGAATTTCACGGCCTGTGCGCCGATTTGCACTGCTACGGTATCGCCGACGTCCCGCTGCAGCACCCGGGCCGCCTGCGCACTCAGCATGATGTTGTTCGGATCGAAGAACCACAGTCCTTCGCGCTCGTGCGGTCCGCCCCCGACCGTGACCGGTTGCAACTGCGACTCGCGCAGCAGATCGATGCCGAGCACAGTCAGCGCGACATCGCGGCCCGGTACGCGAGTGTCGATCTCGACCACCGGACTTGCGACCGCAACGCCGCGCGTACGCGCGACGATGGGGTACAGGGCTTCATCGAACCCTTCGCGCGTGCCTTGCACGACGAGGTCGGCCTGACCGAACAAACTGCGCGACGCCTGTGCGACTTCGGCGTTGGTCGCGCGATTCATGATGTAGATGGAGTAACCGAGCGCCACGCCGAGCGCGATGGCAATCATCGAAAGCAGCGTGCGTCCGAGACTCGCGCGCAACGGTGCCCAAACGATGGCACGCAGCAGTCGAGCCGTGCCGGGCCGCATGCTCATACGTGAGGCTCGAGCCCGCTGGGCGTCAGCTGCAGCACTCGATCCATGACATGAGCGGCGGTCAGCGAATGGGTCACGAGAATGAGCATGGCGTTCGACTTGCGCGCCTGATCACGCAATAGGTGCAGCACGAGTGCGGCGCTCTCGGCGTCGAGGTTGCCGGTCGGCTCATCCGCGAGCACCACCGCCGGTCGATGCACGAGCGCACGTGCCACAGCGACTCGTTGCATCTCACCGCCCGACAGCTCGCGGGGCAGGCTGCGCGAGCGCTCGGCAAGCCCTACCGCCGTGAGCAGTTCGCCGATCCGCGCGCGCGATGCCGCCACCGGTGTGCCGTTCAGTGCGAGCGGCAGTCCTACGTTCGCTGCAACGCTCATGTGCGGCAACAGGTGGAACGCTTGGAAAACGAAGCCAATGCGTGCGCGGCGTAGCAGCGTCCGCGCTTCGTCGTCCATCGCGCTCATCGACCGGCCTTCCAGCAGCACGTCGCCTTCGTCCGGCACATCAAGCCCGGCGATCAGGTTCAGCAGCGTGGACTTGCCCACGCCCGAGTCGCCCATGATGGCAATGCATTCACCCGGCGCGAGCTCGAGCGAAATGCCGTTCAATACCCGACGGGTCGAGGCACCGGAGTACGTTTTGACGAGATGTCGTAGCGAGAGCATGCGGCGAGTTGTGTGCCCTGAGTCGGTTTGGGATCATCGCCGAATCACACCGACACTTGCGAGCAGATATCGCCGATGAACGACGAGCCGCAACCACCCGTTCCCATTCCGTACCGGGAGCTGTCAGCGGAGGCGCTGAAGGGCGTGATCGAAGCGTTCGTGCTGCGCGAGGGGACGGACTACGGCGAGCGCGAGTTTTCGCTGGAACAGAAGGTGGTGCACGTCATGCGCCAGCTCGAACGCGGCGAGGCGCAGGTCGTGTTCGATCCGAATACGGAGTCGGTGGATGTGGTGAAGGTGTGAAGTCGATGCGTCCCCTCCCTTGCGCAGCGACAGCGAAGCGGGGGAGGGACAGGGTGGGGGCAGAGCGAGCCCCGTTGCGGACGAAGAGCCCCCATCCTGTCCTGGCGCGCCACTTCCTCGGCTCCGCAAGGGAAGCGACGCAACGTGTGACGACGTAGTTCGTGCTTACTTCTGTGGCCCCTGAACCCCTCTACCATCGGGTGACTTCCCATCCGGCAGTGCCACCGTGGTCGTGCGTGCAAACGCAGGCCGGCTCTCCACCGTCTTGCGCCACGCCCTGAAGTGCGGATAGGCGCTCATGTCGATGCCTGGAAGTTGGTCGCCGGCGACGGCAACGAAGTGCATCATGATGTCCGCTGCCGAAAACGACTGGCCGCCGAAGTACGGGTGCTCGGCCAGATACGCTTCGATGAATTTCAGAATCTCGACGCTTCCGACGAGCTGGAAGTTGCTGCCGGGGAACACGTTCGGCGTGATCGTCTTTTCGCCCTTCAACATCATGCGTTGCAGGTCGGACAACATCCGCGGCATGGCGCTGCCTTCGGAGAAGTGCAGCCACATGAGATAGTCGCGATAGTCCTCGGATCCCATGGCCGGTGCGAGCTTGCCATGGCCATACTTCTGCACCAGGTACTCCAGGATCGCGCCCGACTCGACCATGATCGAGTCGTCGATGCGCACCGTGGGCGCGACGGGCATCAGGGGATTCACGGCGCGGATCGCTTCCATGGACCCGGCGATATCGCCGCGTTTGAATTCGAGTTGGTAAGGAATGCCCAGTTCTTCGCACAACCAGACGACGCGTTGCGAGCGGCGTCCTTCGATGTGGTAGATCGTGAGTGCTGGTTTCGCCGCGGCTTTCTCTGCCGCTGCGGCGTAGTTGACCGGCACGGCTGTGGCGACGAGCAGCATCAAGCCCGCGCTGAACGCGTAAATCGAACGTTTCATGATTCCCCCGAATGGATGAGTGACGCTGCGATGTTAAGCGCACATCACCCGCGAGCCAATGTCCTCACCGCGCGTGCGGCAGCGGATGCACGGTTCTCCACGCCGAGCTTCTCGAAGATGTGTTCGAAGTGCTTATTCACCGTTCGGGGGCTGATGGTGAGGATCTCTCCGATCTCGCGGTTGGACTTGCCGCGACGGATACGAATCAGCTTCCTCACCTGATCCCACAGCCGCGGCCCATCCCGACGTCCATCTGCCATAACCACTCCATGGTTGAAGGTCATGTCGCCCGTTGACCCGGCGAACTACACGAGCATACAGTCCTGCCGAGAACACGAGCCCGGCCGAAAACAGAAGATGCGGTGTAGCATCCCGAGCCGCTCTCAGCGAAGGCACGCAAGAGATGGAATTCGAACCGATGTTTGCGTTCGGTCGCTTGGGTAGGCTGCAGTGTGGCCCGCCAGTTCCCGTCGCGTTGCGGTTGGAAGTTCGGTGTTGTGTGCGGTGGCGTTCTGGATTGGTCGCGGCTCGAGTATCGTGCGGTGTTCTTGCCAGTTTGGGGTGGTGCTGCAGCGTCGAGCCTGCCGCCTTCGAACAAGCCTCTGGAGCCGACGCGGTGAAATTGATGCGCCTTTCACTTGTGCCTTCCCGTCGTGCGGCTCAGAAGCGTCGTTAGATTGTCGTAATTTTCCGGCTGGCATGTTGTTCTGTACCATCTGGACATGAGCCCGACGATCTTCCGGCAAGGTCCCTATCGCTTCTTTTTCTTTTCGAGGGAAGAAACGCGTATGCATGTCCATGTGCATGCCGCTCAGGGCGAGGCAAAGTTCTGGATGGAGCCGAAGATCGAATTGGCGAAGAACTACGGTCTAAGTAGCCGTGCACTGACGTTGGTGCAGCGGCTAATTGAGGAGCACGAACATGAAATCCGCAAAGCTTGGGAAACGCACTTCGGCGGTTGAAGTATCGAATGTCTCGAAACACGGGTTCTGGCTTCTCGTTGATGACGCAGAGCGCTTCGTTCCTTTCAAGGAGTTCCCTTGGTTCAAAGAAGCAGCTATTGGTCAGCTGCTGAACGTAGAGCTAGCCAGTCCGCGCCACCTGTATTGGCCAGATTTGGACGTCGACCTTGCGGTCGAGTCGATTGATCATCCGGAACGGTTCCCGTTGATCAGCAAAGAGCGATCTAACAACGCGTTGAAGGGGCGACGTGCTAAACGCGCCCGACCTTAACGCGAATGCAACAACGCAAA
>DATELY010000244.1:0-2364 GCA_035276085.1 Steroidobacteraceae bacterium
GAAGCTGATGCGCGCGGCCGATTCCCTCTTGCCGCCCTTCCATGTCTGCGCAAAGTCCCGCAGCGAAGCCTTCAGGGGCTGAACATCAAGCACGACTGTTTTCATTGCGCCACCTCTGCACATCCCGCTCGAAATCCGCGAGCAACTTATCCACATCGACGAACGCGTACGGTCGCTCCTGTTCACCGTAATGCCGGTGATCACCCTTCCCGGGCTCATTGTCGTAACGCACGACACACTCGCCGTTGGCGACGAACGCAAGCCGGTATTTGTAGCCGTGCGTGCTGCCCTTCACTGGTTTTGGGACGCGCCACAGCACCAACTCGGCGAACTCGCCCGGAGCCAGCACTACGCGTCTGCGGAATAAAAGGCTCGCCGGCATGTTGGAGAATATACCAACACTGTATTTTTGTTGTCAATTACTCCAACAGTCGGAGGTTATGTCGATGACCTCAAACAAGGCGGAGACTTGGCGATCACTGCGTGCACGAATGCGCGAGGACGCAAAGCAAAATCTCGAAACGTTGCGCTCTCGGCCGCTGAAACCGGGACTGCTTGCCACGATTACGGACGAAGAACGCCGGCTACTCTCGAAGCGGCAACAGTTCTTCGCTCGCAAGCAGGCGATCCGAGATGAGCGCGCGCCGTTCCGAGGCAGCCACTGGGCTGCTACTGGTTTCGTAGACACCCTTGTTTAGAGCGATGATGCTTTACGAGGTGAAACATGCGACGGCGATCGTTTACGCGAGAGTTCAAGATTGAAGCGGTGAAGCTGGTGACTGAGCGAGGGATGACAGCTTCGCAGGCAGCACGTGATCTGGGGATTGCGCCAAACATCGTGAGCCGGTGGGTGCGCGAGGCGGGTGCGGAGAAGAAGCAAGCATTTCCGGGACGCGGCCAGATGAAGCCGGATGATGCCGAAGTAGCCCGTCTTAAGCGCGAGCTGGCGCGGACTAAGGCCGAACGCGACATTTTAAAAAAAGCGATCGGCTTCTTCACCAAGGAGCCGACATGAAGTTTGGATTCATCGCGAAGTTTAGGGATGTGTGGCCGGTGCGCTGGTTGTGTGCGGCGCTGCGGGTCACTTGCGCTGGGTTCTATGCGTGGTTGAAGCGTCCGCAGAGCAAGCGAGCTCGCCTGGATGAGACGCTGACAGGCGCCATCCAACGCAGCTTCAGCGAGAGTGATCGAACCTACGGTGCGCGTCGCGTGCGGCGTGATCTGCTGCAGTGGGGTCATCGCTGTGGGATCCATCGAGTGGAGCGGCTGATGCGTCGATCGCAGCTGGTGGCGCGACGTAGGCGACGACGGATGCCTTTCGATGTTGGCCCGCGGCCCGAGCACCGTATTGCACCGAACGTGCTTGAGCGTCGATTCGATGCTGCCAGTGTGAACAGCAAATGGGTGGCCGACTTCACCTATTTGTGGACGACGGAGGGTTGGCTGTATGTGGCAGTCGTCATGGATCTGTTCTCGCGCCGTGTAGTGGGCTGGTCGATGAGCTCGCAGATGACCGCACAGTTGGTCAGCGATGCCATGCTGATGGCGATCTGGAGGCGAGGGCCGGTACAGGCGCTGTTGCATCACTCCGACCAGGGCAGCCAGTACACCAGCGAGCAGTTCCAGAGCCTGCTCAAAGAGCACGGTATCACTTGCAGTATGAGTCGCAGCGGTGATTGCTGGGACAATGCAGCCATGGAGAGTTTCTTCTCCACGCTCAAGACCGAGCGGACCAGCCGAAAGAATTACCACTCGCGTGATGAAGCACGTGCAGATGTGTTCGATTACATAGAGCGGTTCTACAATCCAAGGCGTCGGCACTCGACATTGGGTTACCTGAGTCCTGCCGACTACGAGAAGATGGCACTCTCAGGCTGAAGGTGGTGTCAACTGAATCGGTAGCAGCCCACGCCCATCATGCGAGCCGCCGCGCCGCGCCGACGATCCCAGGTTTCGTCGTACTTCGAGATGTTCAGCTTCAGTCCGCGGAACTTCTCGCGAGCGGGCGTCTTGCTTGTGTTGCGTTTGAACTCGCGCTCGGCCAGCGCGAAGAGTTTGTTGCCGATTGCCACTGGGGTTCTCCTGTTGTTGTTGAAGAAGGTTGGGACTGAGGTTCACGAACTGCCGGATAAGGAGACGTCATTGCCGGATCGGCGCGCACACTGACTGAAGAACCATCGCGATCGCTTCCAGCGCCAAGCGGAGGTCGCACCTGATCTTGCGGCGCCACGGCGGGCACGGGGCTGCGAAAGCGCCCACGAAAGCGCGCGCCTGTGGCAGTGAGAGATTTCGGCGAGTGAGCAGCCGGTGGGCCCGGGGCGAGAGCTCAACCTGCGGGACGCACCCCCCACGTAGGCTCCCCTG
>DATELY010000245.1:0-2540 GCA_035276085.1 Steroidobacteraceae bacterium
CGTTAAGGGTTATTGGACGTCTGCCATCAACCACATGGCCGTGAGTCTGCCGCGGCGCGTGCGGGCAGGCGTCGAATAAGCCTCGAGGGAGGAAACCGCGGAGTGGTCCGGGGCGTTCGGAAGTTCGGGTGACTATGGCGATTGATGGTCCGGTATCCTCAGCATTTCTGGAGGAAGGCGGCTCAAACAGGATGCTGGAAGAGCCCGGACGTCGTGACGATGCGATGCACTGGCGCGAGGGTAAGGGTGAAGTGGACGTGCGGGAGGCTGTGTGACGCGACAGGCACAAACGTCCGCTTGTGGGCCGCGTTGCCGCAAAGCCGACGATGGGTTGGCAGATCGAGGAAGCGCCGCATTCATGGGCGGGCCTGCATTGGTGGCGCGCGAATCGGTGCGGTGCGCTGGAGGATGTCGATGACGATCATCGGGGCTCCACAGTGCCGGCAGATGAAGGCGGCTCGGGGCGCGACGACGGGTGCCCCGGATGGCGGGTCGGGTTCGGGCGTGACGTGCAGCAGCTCACGCACTTTCGCGAGACTGGCGCGGCGCACCGGGTTGGCGAGCAGGCCGTAGTGACGGATGCGATGGAACCCGCCGGGCAACACATGAAGCAGGAAGCGACGCATGAACTCGCCGGCCTCCAGCGTCATGGTCTTGTAGCGGGTGTGCCCCTTGGCGCGGTAGTCCTTCCAGCGGAACGTCACGCCGCGCTCATCGAAGGAGACCAGGCGCTGATTGGAGATGGCAACGCGGTGCGTGTAGCGTGAGAGGTATTCGAGCACCGCCTTCGGTCCGGCGAACGGGCGCTTGGCGTAGACCACCCATTCGCAGGTACGCAGCGGCGCCAGCCACCGGGCAAAGGTGGAGGGATCAGCGAGCGCGGCGTACTCGCCAAAGAACTGCAGCTGGCCATGCCGGTGGGCCGCTTCGAGTGCTTCGAGGAAGCGGCGCCGGAACAGGCGCGAGAGCACGCGCACCGGCAGGAAGAAGCCGGGCCGGCAGCCGATCCAGCGTTCGCCGTCGGACGACAGCCCGCCGCCCGGGACGATACCGTGCACATGTGGATGATGCGTGAGCGCTGAGCCCCAGGTGTGCAGTACAAGCGTGGCCCCGATCTGGGCGCCGAGATGTCTGGGATCGGCGGCGATCGTGCGCAGCGTGTCGGCGGCGATGTCGAACAGCAGCCCGTAGATGACCCGTTTGTTGTACCAGGCGATCGTGCTGATGGCGGCGGGCAGCGTGAAGACGACGTGGTAATACTCGACCGGCAGCAGGTCGGCCTGGCGTGCTTCGAGCCAGCGTCGTGCGGCATTGCCCTGGCACCTGGGGCAATGGCGGTTGCGGCAGGAGTTGTAGGCGATCTCGGTGCGCGCGCAGCCGGAACAGCGCAGCACATGCCCGCCCAGCGCCGCGCTGCGGCACTGTTCGATGGCCGACATCACCTTCAGCTGCCCGAGGCTCAGGTGGACCGTGCGACGCCACGCCGGCCCGTGGGCGCGGAAGATGTCCGCGACCTCCAGCATGAGGCACTGCCTGGCGTGTCAGTTGGCAGGCAGGCGCTCCAGCGGACTGGTGACTTCGCGCAGCAGGTCGGTGGCCACCTGCGCGTAAAGCGCGGTGGTCTCGAGCTTCTTGTGGCCGAGCAGCACCTGGATCACGCGGATGTCGACCTTCTGTTCGAGCAGGTGTGTCGCGAAGCTGTGGCGCAGCGTGTGCATCGACACGCGCTTGTCGATCTGCGCGGCCTCGGCTGCAGCACGGATGGCACGGTTCAGTTGCCTCGGCGTGAGGGGATCGACGGGGTCGAGCCCGGGAAACAGCCACCCGCCGTCGGGCATCTTGCCCTGGGCACGTGCCACGCGCCACCAGACGCGCAGGCGTTCGAGCAGCACCGGTGAGAGCATCGCGTAGCGATCCTTGCGGCCCTTGCCCTGCTCGACACGCAGCGTCATGCGCTGGCTGTCGATGTCTGTGACCTTCAGCGCCACCACTTCGCCGGCACGGAGCCCGGTGCCGTAGGCGACCGAGAGAGCCGTCTGGTGCTTGAGGTTGCCCGTTGCGGCGATGAGTCGCCGCACCTCGTCGGGACTGAGCACGACCGGCAGCGTACGGGGCACGCGCACGGGCTGCATTCGGGCCATCAGTTCGGGCTCGCGGAGCGTGATCTCGAAGAAGAACTTCAGCCCGGTGATCGCGGCGTTCAGTGACACCGGCGACGTGCCGTGATCGACCAGATGCAACTGGTAACCACGCAGCTCCTCGACCGTGGCGGTATCAGGCGAGCGCCCGAGGTATCGGGCGAACTCGCGGACGATGCGCAGATAGTTGGCCTGCGTCTTGGGGGAAAGCTGGCGCATGCGCATGTCGTCGATCATGCGCTGGCGCAACGGGCTGACGGTCGGTTGGGAGGAGGTCATGATGCGGCTCCTGTTGAAGAACGAGGCGGATTGCCTCATTCGCCAACATAAAACCGCGCGACCGGCCGCTCCCTGACCTCCAGCGCCGGACCGCAGCCCCCTACCGCGCGAGCGGTTTCGTTC
>DATELY010000246.1:0-5386 GCA_035276085.1 Steroidobacteraceae bacterium
CCTCCGCTTGCATCCGCAGGCCTGATCTGCCCCAATCCGGCCCGCACGATCCCGGGAGAGCCATGACAACCGCCTACTACAACCCTCCGGCCTGCCGTGCGCACACCATGGGTTCCGGACATCCGGAATCGCCTGCGCGACTCGACGCCATCGCAGACCAACTGCAGGCAAACGGCCTCGCTGCCGTGCTGAGCATGGAAGAGGCATCCGAGGCCACGCGCGAGCAGCTGGAACGAGCTCACGATGCCGACTATGTGCGTGAGCTGTTGCGGATCATGGCGGAGACGCGCCAGAGCGGTAAGTCCGTTGCCCTGGACCCCGACACCGTCTGCTCGCCAGCGACGGGTCAGGCCGCATTGCTCGCTGCGGGTGCTGCCGTTGCAGCGACCGATGCAGTCATCGGCGGACGCGTGAGCAACGCATTCTGTGCGGTGAGGCCGCCGGGTCATCACGCCACGCGCAATCAAGCGATGGGGTTTTCGTTCTTCAATAACGTGGCGATCGGCGCGCTGCACGCGCTCGAGCAGCATGGATTGGAGCGGGTCGCCATCGTCGACTTCGACGTTCACCACGGCAACGGCACCGAAGACATCATCGCGGGCGACGCGCGCGTGCTGATGGTGAGCACCTTCCAGCATCCCCTCTATCCCGGCAGTGGCATCACGCCCAAGGGACCGAACATGGCAAACGTGCCGCTCGCACCGCACTCCGGCGGTGCCGAGGTGCGTGCGGCGATCGAGCAACAATGGATTCCGCGGCTCGAAGCCTTTCGGCCGCAGATGCTGTTCATCTCAGCGGGTTTCGATGCTCATCGCGACGATCCGCTCGCGCAGATGAATCTCGTGGAGGCGGATTACGCGTGGATCACGGAGCGCATGAAGCACGTGGCCGATGCGCATGCTCGAGGCCGTATCGTGTCTTGTCTGGAAGGCGGCTATGCGTTGAACGCGCTCGCCCACAGTGTGAGTGCGCATGTGAAAGTCCTGGCGGGCGTGTGACGCTGCGTTAGCGTCGCGCCAATACCCCGTCTCCTTTCAGTTCGGTGACGAAGCCGGCACGCTGCAGCCGCTGCGCCACTTCGCGCGGCACATCGCGCCCACTCGTCAGCTTGTTCGGCGTGCCGGTGTAATGAAATAGCACGCCCTTCCGACGCAGCACCCGCGCCAGCTGATCGTAGAACGTCTGCGAATACAGCTCTCCCGCAATACCGAAGCGCGGCGGGTCGTGCAGGATCGCATCGAAACCAGCGTCCGGAAGCGCCGCTATCGCCGTGACCACGTCCTCATGCATCAACGTGAGACGCGGATCGGTCTGCGGCGACCATGGATTCAGACTGCGCAACCAGATCACATCCGCATTCTTTTCGTACGACTGCACGCGCGCCGCGCCGCCTTGCAGACACCACGCCGCGAAGTAACCCAGTCCGCCACACGTATCCAGGACCGTCTTGCCGCGCGGCTGAATCCACTCCACCTTTCGCCGCGCATCCTCATACGGCGAGATCCGCGCGGTCGGCAGCATCTTGATGCCGTCGATTTCGAAGGTCGGCGCACCCCACTCGGTCGGCACGAGCTTGATCAATGCGTTCGTGAAGCGAGCAATCGTGTCGAAGCCTGCGCCATTCCAGTAGTACACCGTGCGCTCCTTGCACTGATCGAGATAGGGATAGCGCACCTGCTCCCAAGACCAATGGTCAGCAGCCACGTCCACCTGCACGACCGATCGCTCCAGATCCAGCGAACACTCGAGCATCGTCGCGCCCCTTCGAACGGCGGCGAGCAATTGCGTGTGGACTTTCAACGTGAGCAGAGGAGTCATGCTGCGATTGTAGTCGTGCAGGAAGAACGTCGACGCGCGACGGCTCGGACGAGCGAAACAAGCATGTCACGTCACCGGCTCACTCGGTAAAACACCTCTATTACCGCTGTTACCGCGCGCCGCTGCTATCGCCGCACCGGGAACCGTTGGACTCGTTACCGGCTTCTATTTAAGGTACAAACGGAATGCGCGCACGCTCGCGTTGGAGAGCCATGCTGCGTTGGGGGGCAAAGCTGCTGTCGGTGCTCGTGTTGACGCAGGTGGTTCACGGAGCCCTTGCGCAAACCTCCATGTCGCCACCGCAAGTGCCGACGCCAGCGATGCCGCAGACTCGAATGCCGGATCTGGCAGTTGAGTCGCCGCCACCCGCCGAGCCTGAGGCGGGCGAGAAGGCCAGCTCCTGGCTCGATGTCGGACATCGCAACATCCATGCATTGCTGTGGCGTTCGGCGCGCCAGGTCGACAGCTGGTTCGGTGGCCAGATGCCGGCGCATTCGTACGCCGACGAAACCCGCGGCAGCATAACGCCGATCGTGTTGTGGGACGAATTCAACGGCTTCGAAGAGAAGTTTCGTTTTCGCGTGAGGATGCCGCTGCCCTATGCGGGCGACAAGTTCAACGCCTTCTTCGGTACGTTCACCCGCGATGAGTTCGTCACCGAGCGCGATCAGGCGTCCGGTGCCATTCCGCGTCAGCGCGCGGGCGGCCGAGTCGAGGAGGATCAGACGCTGGTGGGCATCCAGTACCGCGAGCGCAAGGGTCGCGACCTGCTCGATGCCCCTGGCGGCCAATTCGGAGCGGACGCCGGTTTGCGCATCCGCTCGCCGCTCGATCCATTCGTGAAAGCGGGCTATCGCTACGTGGTGCCGAGAGAGGGCTGGCGCGCCATTTTCAAGGAAACCGCGTTCTGGCAAAACAGCGAGAAGTTTGGTTTCACCAGCCGTGTCGATCTCGAGCACATGCTGACGGAGGACTGGCTCGCGCGCTGGAGCGCGTCGGGAACGATCTCCCAACGCACGGAAGGTGTGCGCGGCTTCGTGGCGTTCGCCGTCTTTCGTGATCTTCCCAACAAACAATCGATCGCTGGCCAACTCTTCAGCAGTGCCGAGTTCGATGCCGATGTCCCCGTCGAGGAATACGGTATCCGGGTGGCTTATCGTCGCAGCATTGCGCGCGACTGGTTCGTGCTCGAGGTGCGCCCCAGCCTGACGTGGCCCAAGGACGAACGCGATCAACCGCGCAAGTCCAGTTGGGGATTGGGCATCGGCTTCGAGATGTTCTTCGGCATGGACGAGTTTCAGGGCCGACCCGTGACGTTCTAGCAGCCTGTCGGACTTAGGTGATCGTCGCGAGGACGGTGGCAGATGGAGGACAGTTTTTCGATCGTTCGAGGCGAATAGCCATTGCTATTTAACGAGGACGATCGAAAAAATGGACCCGGCTGCCGCCGCCGCAGTAGATCAATCCTAAGTCCGACAGGCTGCTAGGTCGTCTCGTGCTTAGACGCTGATCACGTGCTCGTGTATGTTCGCGGCATGGTCACGACCTTGCCGCGCATCGCAACTCTCGCAGAAGTCATCCAACTCTCCGTTGCACCCGTTTTCCTGCTGGCCGGTGTCGGTGCCACGTTGAACGTGCTCGCGGGCCGCATCGGCCGCATCATCGATCGGGCACGGACGATGGAAGACAAGCTCGAGACGGCCTCGGAGGAGAAGGCCGCCGAGCTGCACGAGCGCTTGCGGGTGTTGTCCAAGCGCGCTGCGCTCATCAGTCGGGCGATCGGGTTGTGCGTGCTGTGTGGCCTGCTCGTATCGCTCGTCGTTGCGGGGCTGTTCATCGCAGCCGCGTTGCAGATCGACATCGAAGCCCCCATCGCGATCGGCTTTGTCGTGGCTCTGTTGAGTCTTGCGCTCGCGCTCGTTTACTTTCTGCGCGAGATCATCATTGCGAATGCTTCCATGACGTTCGGCGGGGCAAGGCCCGGTCGGCTGCCGAGCGAGTAGCGCCCGTCCACCGCAACAGGAGATCGTTTCAATGGCAAGCGAAGGCTTTCACGAACCTCGGGAGCTGCTCTCCGGCGCCACGCTCGACATGCACCGTGCGATCACCTCGCTGATGGAGGAACTCGAAGCCGTGGATTGGTACAACCAGCGCATCGATGCGTGCACGGACGCACAGCTCAAGTCCATCCTGACTCACAACCGCGACGAAGAGAAAGAGCACGCGGCGATGGTGCTGGAATGGATTCGCCGACAGGACCCGTCCTTCGACAAGCAACTGAAGGACTACCTCTTCACGACGAAGCCGATTTCAGACCGGTAGCCGCGTCGTTATCCCTCCACCAGGCCGTCGTTTGGGGGCGGATCGGCTCTGGGCGCGCCGAGGGGGGTGTCCTGACGGATCGCGAGCTCGACCTCTTCCCCTCCCTTCTCGAGCAGATAGCCGATGACGGCATAGAGATCTTCGAATGGCATGTCGGCCACGCGAGACCCCATGAACCGAGCTTGGCGGCCGCGACGCATGAACTGCGAGCGGAACTCTTTATTCATCGGTTGCTCCTCTGTCGATATTGTGCAAACACGTTCCCACACAATCCGCAGAGTACCGCTCGGGTTTCAGATCCGCTTACTGCAATGCACCTGAATGCAGAGTCGGCCGCTGCGTGCAGTGCAGTAGTGCGAGCAGTCGAGGGTCCTCCAGGTCGTGGACTACACTGCCGCGGCCGCACACTTCGCGGCTCGAACGCTCATTCAAACCACGAGCCAAGGAAGCTTTCATGTTGGTCATCCATCACCTCGGCATTTCTCAGTCGGAACGCATCGTGTGGTTATGCGAGGAACTGAACGTTCCTTATCAGATGATCCGCTATGAGCGCGACCCGGTGACGCGCTACGCACCGCCGGACTACAAGGCGCTCCATCCATTCGGTACCGCGCCCGTCATCACCGACGGTGCTCTCGTGCTGGGCGAATCCGGCGCCATCATGGACTACATCATCCACAAGCATGGCGGCGGACGTCTCACCGTCACGCCCGACAAGCCGAACTACGCCGAGTATTTGTATTGGTATCACTTCGCCAACGCGTCGCTCATGCCCGCGTCGATGGTCGAGATCATGCTGAAGATGCTCGGCTCCACGCCAGAACAGGAGGCAGGCGCGAAAGCGTTGGCCGCACGCGGCAATCGTGCGTTCGACATGATGAATCAGCGCCTGGCCAAGAACGATTACTTCGCCGGCAGCGAATTCACGGCGGCGGACCTCATCATGTTCTTCCCGCTGACGACGATGCGTGTGTTCGTGCCGCGCGATCTGACGCCGTATCCGAACATCCGTGCGTACCTGCAGCGGGTCGGTTCGCGGCCTGCGTATCAACGTGCGATGAAGAAGGCGGATCCGGGTCTGCCGTTGATGCTGGATTGATTTGCCGTCCCCTCCCCTGCGAAGCGGGGGGCGAGCCGGTGCCTTTCGCAACGACACTGAATGTGTCGTTGCCCGGCGCAGCGCCAGTGCATGGATGCACTGGCCGGGGAGTGACACAGGGAAGTGGCCTTCACGAGGGTTAGGGTG
>DATELY010000247.1:0-9262 GCA_035276085.1 Steroidobacteraceae bacterium
CCCTCCCTTGCGAAGCGGGGGAGGGTTGGGGTGGGGGCAGCACGCCACCGCACCTCACCTCTTGAACATACCGTGGCTCAAGAAATGCGCCGTCTGTTCCGCCACCGGCGCCGAGAACACCATGCCCGTATGCGACACGGGCAGCACGATGTGGTCCGCCGCTCCGGGCAGTCGCGTCTCTTCCACCAGGATCGAGCCATCATGATCAGCGGGAAGATTCGCAAACAATCGCCCGAGCCCAAGACCTACGGACCCTGCGATCACACCCAGCTCGCGACGTCCCGACCAGACACGCGGGCCGCAGTCGAGCACTTCCTCCGCAACGGCGCGGCCCAACAACGCACGCGCGAGGGGCAGACGCGCAAAGCCGCGCGCCGAGACGCATCCCTGTAACGGCGACCCCAAGCACACGGCCCGGCCCGGAGGAACGTCGTTGGTCTGCTCGAGAAATTTCACCACGACCAATCCGCCCAGACTGTGACCGACGAAGTGCATCGTCTCGGCAGGCGTTCGCTGCACGAGCTCACGCAGGCTCGCGACATGCTCCGCCATCGTGCCCGCAACCGAGGGGTACCCGAATGTGCGGCATTCGAAGCCGAAACCGTGCAGTCGATGCTTGAGCCCGGCGAGCTCGAATTCGCCCATCCAGAGACCGTGGAGGAGGATGGCGATGGGAGCGGGCATTGGGGGGCGGCGGCCGGCGGGCTGGCTAGCTGGTCTGCTGGTCGGCTGGCCAGAAGGTTCTATGCAGGGTCTGGCCAGCCGACCAGCAAGCCAGCTAGCCGCTCTTCTCCGGCAACTTCACCCGGATGTGCAGCTCGCGCAGTTGCGCCTCGCTCACGGTCGTCGGCGCATCCGTCAGCAAATCGGCCGCCGTCTGCGTTTTCGGGAACGCGATGACGTCGCGGATGCTGTCCGCGCCTGCCATCAGCATCACGAGGCGATCGAGTCCGAAGGCAATGCCACCGTGCGGAGGCGCGCCGTACTTCAATGCTTCGAGCAGGAAGCCGAACTTCTGCTGGGCTTCTTCAGGACCGATGCCAAGCAGATCGAAGACGGTGGACTGCATCTCGGGCCGATGAATACGGACCGAGCCGCCACCAACCTCCGAACCATTCAGCACGCAGTCGTAGCCTTTCGATAGCGCATTGCGCGGATCGGCGCGCAGTGCAGCCGCATCATCCTCACGTGGCGCCGTAAATGGGTGATGGAGTGCAACCCAGCGCTTTTCGTCCGCATCCCATTCGAACATCGGGAAGTCGACGCCCCACAACGGACGCCAGCCGGTCTGCACGAGGCCGAGATCCTGGCCAAGCTTCAGCCGCAACGCGCCCAGCGCATCGTTCACGACCTTGGCGACATCGGCACCGAAGAAGATCAAATCGCCATCCACGGCGCCGGTCCGTTCGAGAATGCCTGCGACAGCCGCGTCGCTGAGGAATTTCAGAATCGGCGACTGCAATCCATCCCGACCTTTCGCTTTCTCGTTCACTTTCACATACGCGAGACCCTTCGCGCCGTAGCGGGCCACGAAGGCCGTGCAGTCATCGATCTCTTTGCGCGTCAGGCGTGTGCCACCTTCCGGCACGCGTAATGCGGCGACACGGCCGTTCGGATTCGCCGCCGGACCGGCAAACACCTTGAACTCGCAACCGCGTACGAGATCCGCGATGTCGACGAGCTCGAGCGCGATGCGCAGATCGGGCTTGTCGGATGCATAGCGCCGCATCGCTTCCGCGTACGTCATGCGCGGAAACGGATCCGGCAGATCGATATCCAGCACGGTCTTGAAAAGATGCCGCACCAGCGACTCCATCGTCGCCATGATGTCGGCCTCGCTCATGAACGAAGTCTCGATATCCAGCTGGGTGAATTCGGGCTGGCGATCCGCACGCAGATCTTCATCGCGGAAGCAGCGCACGATCTGATAGTAGCGATCGAACCCCGACATCATCAGCAGCTGCTTGAACAGCTGGGGCGATTGCGGCAAGGCGAAGAAGTGTCCTGGATGCGTGCGGCTCGGCACCAGATAGTCGCGCGCACCTTCGGGTGTCGCCTTGGTGAGCATCGGCGTTTCCATGTCGATGAAGCCCTGGTCGTCGAGGAAGGCTCGCATCGCCCGCGTCACTCGATGGCGTAGCCGCAACCGGTTCTGCATGACATCGCGCCGCAGATCGAGATAGCGATACTTCAACCGCAGCTCCTCGTTCGCGACCTCGTCGTGGTGGAACGGTGGCGTCTCGGCACGGTTGAGGATCTCGAGATCGTAGGCGAGCAGCTCGACCTGACCCGAGGCGAGATTCGCGTTCGCCGTGCCTGCCGGACGCGCCCGCACCTTGCCCTGAATGCGGATGCAGTATTCGCTGCGCAGACGCTCCGCATTCGCGAACACATCGTTGCGATCGGGATCGAAAACGACCTGCAGCAGCCCCTCGCGATCCCGCAGGTCGACGAAAATCACGCCGCCATGATCGCGCCGGCGATGGACCCAGCCAGCGACGCTGACTTCCTGTCCGACGAGGGCTTGGTTGACCTGACCGCAATAGTGAGAACGCATAGGAAGGCTATAGGCTGTGGACTGTAGGCTGCAGGTACGATCAGAAAGCCCTTCGCTGCTGATCGCTCCGAGGAGATGAGGCCCGCCCACATCTGGACTTCGCTCTGGCTACAGCCTACAGCCTACGGCCTACAGCCTGCTCCCGGGGGCGGGGATGTTACGAACCGCCGCCTGCGCTCTGCAAGCGAGGCGGCGCCACAATCGGCGACAGCTCAGCGTCGTGCTTTCTTCTTGGCAGCAGGCTTTGCTGCGGACTTTTTGGCCGGCTTGGCGGGTGTTTTCGCCGCCGGTTTGGCAACGGCAGTTTCCTTGGGCTCAGCCTTTGCTGCCGGCTCCGCTTTGGACTCCGTCTTGCTGGCTTCGGCCTTGGTTTCCGCCTTGGCTTCGCCTGCGGGCTCCTCTGCGCCGGCCAGATTGCGCTTGTTCTCTTTGTCGGATTTGAAATCGGTTTCGTACCAGCCGCCGCCCTTCAGGCGAAACACCGGCGCGGAGATCAGGCGCTTCAACGTCGACTTGCCGCAGTCCGGACATTTCTTCAGCGGTGCATCGCTGATCTTTTGCAGGACTTCGAGGTGGTGGCCGCACGAGCCACACTGGTATTCGTAGAAAGGCATGCAGTCTCAATCCAGATAAACGAAAACCGCCCGCATCATAGGGTCGATGCGGGCGGCTTCAAGTATGCCCGTCGGCAGATTGCGGCGCTGGGCTATCAGCCCACCGCGCGGCGAGCGCCGGCCGGTCGAGCCGGGCTCGTGCCCTTGGCGAAGACCAGTTGGCCATCCTTCGCGCTGACCTGCACTTTGTCGCCCGGGCCGAACTCGCCACGCAGGATGCGCTGTGCCAAGGGGTTCTCGATCTGTTGCTGAATGGCGCGTTTCAACGGCCGCGCGCCATACACCGGATCGAATCCCGCCTCGCCCAGCAGATCCCGCGCGCCGTCGTCGAGTTGCAGCTCGATGTCCCGCTCGGCCAGCCGCTTGCGCAGGTAACCCACCTGGATATCGACGATCGAACGCAAATGCTCGCGCGCCAGCGGGTGGAACACGACGATGTCGTCCACACGATTGATGAACTCGGGCCGGAAATGCTGTTGCACGATCTCCAGCACCGCGCTCTTCATCCGGTCGTAGTTTGCTTCGCCCGCCAGTTCCTGAATCACTTGCGAGCCGAGGTTCGAGGTCATGATCACGACGGTGTTGCGGAAGTCGACGGTGCGCCCCTGACCATCGGTGAGGCGGCCATCATCCAGCACCTGCAGCAGCACATTGAACACATCGTGATGCGCCTTCTCGACTTCATCGAGCAGGATCACCGAGTACGGCCGGCGACGGACGGCTTCAGTCAGATAACCGCCTTCCTCGTAACCGACATATCCCGGAGGTGCGCCGATCAGACGCGCCACCGAATGCTTCTCCATGAACTCCGACATGTCGATGCGGATCATGGCCTCCTCGGTGTCGAACAGGAATTCGGCCAATGCTTTGCACAGCTCCGTCTTACCCACGCCCGTCGGGCCGAGAAAGAGGAACGAGCCATTGGGACGACTCGGATCCGACAGACCCGCACGCGAGCGGCGGATCGCATCGGACACTGCGCGCACGGCCTCTTGCTGACCGACCACGCGCCGACCGAGCGCCTCTTCCATCTTGAGCAGTTTGTCGCGCTCGCCTTCGAGCATCTTGGACACCGGGATGCCCGTCCACTTCGACACGACCTCGGCCACTTCTTCGTCCGTGACCTTGTTACGCAGCAGCTTCGTCTCGGTCTTCTCTGCCGCCGTAGCCTCGGCCAGGCGGCGTTCGAGCTCAGGGATGCGGCCGTACTGCAGCTCGCTCATGCGCGCGAGATCCTGTGCACGGCGCGCCGTGTCGAGCTCGATGCGCGCACGTTCCAGCTCCTCCTTGATCTGCGCGGAGCTTTGCAGCGAGGCCTTCTCGGCCTTCCACACTTCCTCGAGATCGGAGTACTCGCGCTCGAGCGCGCCCAATTGGTCATCCAAGGCGGCCAGCCGGCGCTTCGAGGCTTCATCGGATTCCTTCTTCAGTGCCTCACGCTCGATCTTCAGCTGGATGATGCGACGCTCCAGCCGATCCATTTCCTCGGGCTTGGAGTCGATCTCCATACGGATGCGCGAGGCCGCCTCATCGATGAGATCGATGGCCTTGTCGGGGAGCTGACGGTCCGTGATGTAGCGGTGTGAGAGCGTCGCGGCAGCCACGATCGCGGGATCGGTGATGTCAACGCCGTGGTGAACTTCGTAGCGCTCTTTCAGGCCACGCAGAATCGCAATCGTGTCTTCCAGAGAAGGCTCATCCACGAGCACCTTCTGGAAGCGGCGTTCGAGCGCAGCATCCTTCTCGATGTACTTGCGATATTCATCGAGCGTGGTGGCGCCGACGCAATGCAGCTCACCACGCGCCAACGCGGGCTTCAGCATGTTGCCCGCATCCATCGCCCCTTCGGCCTTGCCCGCACCGACCATCGTGTGCAGCTCGTCGATGAAGATAATGATCTGGCCTTCCTGTTTGGCGAGATCGTTCAGTACGGCCTTGAGGCGCTCTTCGAATTCGCCGCGATACTTCGCGCCCGCGATCAGCGCGCCCATGTCGAGCGACAGAATGCGCTTGCTGCGCAAGCTTTCCGGCACTTCGCCATTGACGATCCGCTGAGCCAGTCCCTCGACGATGGCCGTTTTGCCCACGCCCGGCTCGCCGATGAGCACGGGGTTGTTCTTCGTGCGCCGTTGCAGCACTTGAATGGTCCGACGAATTTCATCGTCGCGACCGATCACTGGATCGAGCTTGCCCTGCTCGGCGCGCTCGGTGAGATCGACGGTGTATTTTTCGAGCGCCTGGCGGCTTTCCTCGGCGTTCGGATCGGTGACTTTCTCGCCACCCCGCATTTCTTCAATGGCCTTCTCGACGGCGCCCTTCACCGCGCCGGCGTTACGCAGCAGCGTACCCAGCTGGCCTTTGTCCTCGAGGGCGGCCAGCACGAAGAGCTCGCTGGAGATGTATTGGTCGCCGCGCTTCTGCGCCAGCTTGTCCATGACGTTGAACAAGCGACCGAGCTCGTTCGACACGTGAACTTCGCCGCCCGAGCCTTCGACCTTGGGCAGGCGATCGAGCGCCTCACCCACTTGCGAGCGCAACAGATTGACGTTGACGCCGGCTTTGTCGAGCAGGTGACGGATCGAACCGCCCTGCTGATCGAGCAGCGCGGCCACGAGGTGCAACGGCTCGATGTATTGATGATCGCGACCGACGGCGAGCGACTGCGCTTCCGCCAGTGCCAGCTGGAATTTGCTCGTGAGTTTGTCCGTGCGCATGAGGTGCCCTTGAAAATCTGGTCTGCTGGTCAGCTAGTCTGCTGGCCAGAGGGTGGGGCTGCCATGTGGGGATTCAACCGTCTATTACGGGTCCGTCTCTGGCCAGCAAGCCAGCAGACCAGCCAGCGCCGCAGGCGGTCCGCTCAGTGCGCCCAGCGATGTGTGAAATAGATCAGCACCACACCCAGCACGATCAACCCGAATTGCTTGACACCTGTTCCGGGATCGACGCGACGATGCAGGCCGGGGATCAGATCCGCCACGGCGATGTAGAGGAAACTGGAGGCGGCAAAGGCGATCGCGTAGGGCAACAGGAAGAGCACGGGCTTCAAGAGGAAGTACGCGATCACGCCGCCCATGACGGACGTGAGACTCGTCAGCAAATTGAGGGTCAGTGCCCGTAGGCGCGACATGCCCGAGTGCAGGAGGATGGCGAGATCGCCGACTTCCTGCGGAATTTCGTGTGCGAACACTGCGAGTGCGCTCACGATGCCCAGATGGACATCCGTCATCACCGCGGCTGCGATGAGGACGCCATCCAGCACGTTGTGGAAACCGTCCCCGATCAGGATGAGCGTGGCAGAAGCCGCATCGCGATGATGGGCATGAGGCTCGTGACCTTCGCAAAGTTCCTGGTGGCAGTGCCGCCACAGCACGAGTTTCTCGAGCACGAAGAAGATGAGAATGCCAACGAGCACGGACAAGCCGATCAAGTGCGCGCTTTCGCCCCCGGCCCCTTCGAGCGCATGCGGCAGTAATCCGAGCAGGGCAGCCGCCAACAGCGCACCCGTGGCAAAACTCACCATATGCGGTAAGGCGCGAGCCCGTGCCTTGTCGGACCCCAGCAGAAAGACGGACGCGGCGAGGGCGCTCAAGCCTCCGCCGGCTGCGGTGAGCACGACGATCCAGAGAAGTTCGGACATACGTTATGGTGTTCTTGTCTCGGGAAAGACTAGCACGCGTGTCAACAGCGGCCGGCTATGCGGAGCGCCAGATGAGTGTGGCCATGCGACCTGTCGGGGCCCCGCGTCGATGCGAGAAGAACCGCGCACTGTCGTTGAAGCAGCGCCAGCCTCCTCCGTACGTTGCATCGATGCCCAGGCGCTGCAGCTCGATCCGCGCCAGCTCATACAGGTCAGCTTGGAAGCGCCCGCGTGCATTGGCGGTGAAGGCAACGGCGCTGTCCATATCGCGGGCCAGAAATTGCTCCCGCACTTCCGGACCGACTTCGAACGCTTCGGCCTCGATCGCAGGGCCGAACCAAGCCATCAGGTCGCGAGCGCCACCCAATGCGGCAATGGTCTTTTCGAGCACGCCACCGACCAGTCCGCGCCAACCGGCGTGCGCGGCACCGATGCGAACGCCGTCGCGACTGCAGAAGAGCACCGGTAAGCAGTCCGCCGTCATGACGACACAGACGCGGCCGGACTCGAAACTGACCGCGGCGTCCGCTTGCGCAACGCCGGTCGTACGTTCGGCGATCACCACGTGAGTGCCATGAATCTGGTCCAGCCAGAGCGGCTCGCTCGGTAAAGCCAGCGTGGCACGCACGCGCTCGCGATTGTGTTGCACGGCGGCAGGGTCATCCCCCACATGCAGTGCCAGATTCAAACTGTCATAGGGCGGAGCGCTCACGCCACCCCGCCTGAGCGTCGCAGCCGCGCGCACGTGCGCCGGCGCGGGCCAGTGCGGCGTGAGCCACGAAAGCTCGGTCATGGGGTTGCCGGCTTCGCGTCGCGCGCAAGAACCGCCAGGAGCTCGCGCAGGTCAGCGGGCAACGGCGCTTCGCAGGCAATGGGCTTGCCGCTCACCGGATGGGCAAATGCAAGGCGCGTTGCGTGCAGCGCTTGGCGATGAAAACCCCGCAGCATCTCGATGAGCTCGGTTGAAGCTCCCTTCGGCAACAACAGGCGCCCACCGTACACACGGTCACCCACGAGGGGATATTTGATGTGCGCCATGTGCACACGGATCTGGTGCGTGCGCCCCGTTTGCAGCTTGAGGCGTACGTGTGTGTAGGCGCGATAGCGCTGAATGACACGATAGTGGGTCACGGCGTCGCGACCGTCCTGCCGAATAGCCATGCGAACGCGATCGATGGGATGGCGTGTGATCGGTGCGTCCACGGTACCGCCCGCGGTCATGACGCCCACGCAAACCGCTTCGTACTCGCGCTCGATTTCTCGGGCTTCGAGCGCCTCGACCAGTGCCGTGTGAGCCCGCAGCGTGCGGGCAACGACGAGCAGGCCGCTCGTGTCCTTGTCGAGCCGATGGACGATGCCGGCTCGTGGGACCTCGTTGAGCTTGGGATCGAGATGCAGCAGCGCGTTTTGCAGCGTGCCCGCGCGATTGCCTGCACCGGGATGAACGACCAGCCCCGGGGGCTTGTTGATCACGAAGACATCGCGATCCTGGTGCACCACGTCGACGGCAATGGCTTCGGCCGTGACACCCTGATCGGCCTCGATGGTGGCATCCACTTCGATGCGCTCGCTCCCCACGACCCTGTCTTTGGGGCGCAGCACCGCCCCATCGACCTTGACCTCCCCCGATTCGATCCAGGTCTTGATCCGGGTACGGGAATACTCGCTGAGGAGCTCCGCCAGCACCTGGTCCAGGCGTTGCCCGGCGAATTCGGGTGGCACGATCAGGGATTGGCGGACTGCGGTCGACATAGGGCGGCAAGCATAGCGAACTCGCGCCGCCGGCAGCCGGTCCAAGCGCGGTGCCCGCTATACTCCCCGCCCCGCTCCAGGATCGAACTCGATGGCAATGTCCCACCGCGCTCTACCGATCATCTTCCTCGCCCTGCTCCTGGGGCTCGCGTCTGCCTGCAGCAGCAACAAGAACCGCGAGCTCATGAGCAATCCCGAGCGCCTGTACGAGCTCGCCAAGAAGGCCCTGGACAGCAGCAATTACAAGGATGCGGTCGAGTACTACGAGCAGCTGGAGGCGCGCTTTCCCTTCAGCAATCCGGCGCGCCAGGGCCAGCTCGATCTCATGTACGCGTACTACAAGGATCGCCAACCCGAATCGGCCATCGATCAGGCCGACCAGTTCATCCGCGAGAATCCGACGCATCCGCGCGTCGACTACGCGTACTACATCAAGGGTCTGGTCTCTTTCGAGCGCAACCGCAACTTCCTCGAACGCTGGTTCAATGCCGATCTGACGCAGCGCCCACCGATCGATGCACGCAAGTCGTTCCAGGCCTTTCAGACGCTGGTGCAACGCTACCCGAACAGCGAGTACGCCGCCGATTCACGCCAGCGCATGATCTTCCTGCGCAATCGCCTCGCCGACTATGAAGTGCACGTCGCGCGGTACTACCTGAAGCGCGGCGCCTACGTCGGTGCGATCAACCGCGCCAAGTACGC
>DATELY010000248.1:0-23501 GCA_035276085.1 Steroidobacteraceae bacterium
GAAGGGGCTTTCCTGTCGCAATGCGCAGCTGAGCTCCGAATCGCTAGTCATTGTGGCAAGCAGTTGCTCGAGATCGCCGTCGATGAGCTGCAGCCAGCGGTCGTAATAGGGTCCGCTCGCTGGATTCTTCGACCGCAGCCAGTGGAGACGGTCCTTGACCACGCGCAACAACGAAGGGTCAGCCCGTACCTTGGCAGCAAGGGACTGGTGCAGCGCCAATGACTTCTGCTCACCGCGTGAAAGGGCCATGCGCCGATTCTAGTCGCAAGGCGCTTGCTGCGTTAACTCAGCTTTCTTCCCTCTCCAATTCCTCGCTTGCCTCCAGCCACGCATTCTCCTTGTCGCGTAACTGAGCTGTTGCTTCCCGCTGCGCCGCCATTGCCTGTTGCAGCTCTGCTCTACGCTCGGGCATGTAGAGGGCTGCATCGGCCAGCGTGTGTTCGAGCTGCGTGAGCTGTTTCTGCAACCCTTCCATCTCGCGTTCGAGCGTGCGGATGCGCTGGCGCAGCGGGCTCAGGCGGTTGCGTTTCTCGGCTTCTTCGCGCTTGCGTTGGCGTTTGGCGGCTTGGCCGCTCGGCGACTCCTCTGCTTCCTCCTCCTGTGCAGGAGCTGCGAGCAGGCGGGCGTAGTCGTCCAGATCGCCCTCGAACTCGCGCACGCGTTGGTTGGCGACCAGTAGTAGCGTATCGGCGACCGAGCGCAGCATGTGCCGATCGTGTGCCACGAGCACGACGGCGCCATCGTAGTCCTGCAGTGCGACGGCCAACGCCTGGCGCATGTCGAGATCGAGGTGATTCGTCGGTTCGTCGAGCAGCAGCAGATTCGGTCGGCGGAAGCTCACGAGCGCCAGCGCCACGCGCGCCTTCTCGCCGCCTGAAAACGGGCCTACCGGTTCGAACACGCGATCACCCACGAACCCAAAACCGCCGAGGAACGTGCGCAACTCTTGTTCCGCCGCACGTTGTCCCAGCTCTGCTTCCACATCACGCACGTGCTCGAGCGGCGACTGCTGCGGGTGCAACTGTTCGAGTTGGTGCTGGGCGAAATAGCCGATGCGCAGATCGCGAGCATCGGTGCGCTTGCCGCCGCGGCTTTCGATATCGCCGGCCAGCAGCTTCACGAGCGTCGACTTGCCCGCACCATTGCGTCCGAGCAGCGCGATGCGATCACCTGGGTTGATCGTGAGATTGATCTTGTCCAACACGACGCGTTCGCCATAGCCGACGCTTTGCTCCTCGAGCGCCAGCAACGGTTGCGGCAGCTTGAGCGGCGCGCGAAAGGAGAACTCGAACGGCGAGTCGACGTGTGCCGGTGCGATCTGTTCCATGCGCTCGAGCGCCTTCAGTCGGCTCTGCGCTTGCCGTGCCTTGCTCGCCTTGGCGCGAAAGCGCTCGACGAACGAGACCATGTGTTTGATCTCGCGCTGCTGGCGTTCGTACAGCGCACTTTGCTGTGCGAGCTGCGCGGCACGCTGGACCTCGAACTCGCTGTAGTTGCCGGAGTAGGGCGTCGCTTTGCCGTTCTCCAGGTGCACGACTCGGTTCACGACGCGATCGAGAAAGTCGCGGTCGTGCGCGATGACCAGCAACGTGCCCGGGTATTCGAGCAGCCAGCCTTCGAGCCATACCACGGCGTCGAGATCGAGGTGGTTCGTGGGCTCATCGAGCAGCAGCAGATCCGAACGACACATCAAGGCCTGTGCGAGATTGATGCGTACCCGCCAGCCACCCGAGAATGCATTCAACGGCCGCGTTTCATCCGCGGGCTCGAAGCCGAGGCCGTGCATGAGCCGGGCGGCGCGACTGCGCGCCTCGTAACCGCCAATGCCCGCATAGCGGGCATGCAGCTCGGCCAGGCGTGCGCCGGCGTCCTGCGCTTCCGCTGCTTGCATGTCGGCTTCGACCGCGCGCAACTCGGCATCGCCATCGAGCACGAACTCGATGGCCGCACGCTCGCTGCCGGGCAGCTCCTGCGCCACGTGCGCAATGCTCAGACGCGCAGGCATCGAGAAGTCGCCTGCATCGGCATGCAACTCGCCGCGCACCAGTGCGAGCAGGCTCGATTTGCCCGTGCCATTGGCACCGACGAGCCCGACCTTTTCGTTGCGATGGACGGTGAAGCTGACGTCGTTCAGCAGCAGCCGCGTGCCACGGCGCAGGGAAAGATGATCGAAGACAAGCATGGGGCTATCGGTCTACGGCGGACGGCCAGATTATGCGCTCCGGCCGTGAGCCGTTACCCGATCGCCGTCAGGCAAACAGTTCACTTACGTTGGAGCGTCCGCTCTTGCTCTGGGCGATCAGCAGCTCGAGGAACTCGTCGCCGCTCATCGCGTCGCCGAACAATCGTCCCTGGCCGAAGTGGCAGCCATTCTTGCGCAGGAACTGCATCTGCTCCTCGGTTTCCACGCCTTCGGCGATCACCTCGACGTTGAGGCTGCGGCCCATGTCGATGATGGTCCGGACGATCGTGGCATCGCTCGAATCGATCGCGGCGTCACGCACGAAGGACTGATCGATCTTGAGCGTGCCGATCGGGAACTGTTGCAACGCGCTGAGCGAGGAGTAGCCCGTGCCGAAATCGTCGATCGACAGATGCAGGCCCATCGCGTACAGCTCGTTCAGCAGCTTCACCGTGCGCTTCGGATCGACCATCAACGTCGTCTCCGTGATCTCCAGCTCGAAGCACGCAGGGGAGACTTCGTAGCGGCGGAACACGGACTTGCAGCGCGTGATGAAGCTGGCCTGGCGCAACTGCTTCAACGACAGGTTGATCGAGATGCGGCCCGGGCTCTGGATCTTCTCCGTCCAGCGGCGATAGTCGGAGCACACGCGATTCAGGACCCACTCGCCGATCCCCAGGATCAAATTGCTCTCTTCCGCGAGCGGAATGAACTGCGACGGCGAGATATCGCCATGTCCCGGCAAACGCCAACGCAGCAGCGCTTCCGCGCCGACGATGCGCCCATCGCGCAGGTCGACCTTGGGCTGATAGAACATCACGAGCTCGTCGCGCTCCAGCGCACGGCGCAGCTTGCTCTTCAGCATCAGGCGTTCGACGGCCGCGGCATTCATGTCCGCGGAGTAGAACGCGAAGCCATTACCGCCATTCTGCTTCGAGTGATACATCGCCGCATCGGCGTTGCGGATCAGGTCGATCACGTTCTCGGCGTCCTTCGGACAGAAGGCGATGCCGATGCTCGCAGTCAGGAACACTTCCTGCTGCTGCACGTAGAACGCCTTGCCGACCTCGGCCAGCACCATGCGTGCGAGATCGGCCGCCTGCGCGCGCTCGTCCTCGTTCTGCGGGAAGCCCTCGATGAACAGACCGAATTCATCGCCGGCGAGGCGACCCACGACCGCTTCACGCGGCAGGATGTGCGTGAGCCGCTCGCTCAACACTTCCAAGGTGCGATCGCCCGCGGCATGGCCGAAGGTGTCGTTGATCTCCTTGAAGCGGTCCATGTCCAGATAGAGCAACACGATCGCCCGCTCGCTGCGGCGTGCGCGTGCAATCGCCTGCTGCAGCATGTGCTGGAATTGCATGCGATTGGGCACTTTGGTCAGGGCATCGTAGCGGGCGAGATAGCGAATGCGGCGCTCGGCGCGCTTGCGATCGGTGATGTTCCGCAGCACGTAGATCGCGCCCTGGAATTGCGGGTCGTCGGCCGTGATCGGTGCGAGTGCCACCGACACCGGAATGGTCTGCCCGGTCTGGGTTTGAATCACGGTCTCGCGGGTATCCGCGCCAGTTTCCGTTGCGGCGAAGCGCTCGCGTTCGGCGGGGGCGATGAAGTCGATGAGCGGCTTGCCGACCATCTGCTCCTGCGTGCAGCCGAACAGACGAATGGCCGCGTCGTTGATGCGCTTGATCTTGCCGTCGGGTGCCGTGACGAGCACGGCGTCCGTCATGCTGTTCAGCACCGTGGTCAGATAGTTGCTCGTGATGGTGCTCTGGCGCAGGTTCTGGCGCATCTGCTCGAGTGCCTGCTCCAGCTCTGCGATCTCGTCCTTGCTCGTGACCGCGAGCGGACGCGTGTAGTCGCCTTCGCCCATGCGCTCGGCAGAACGGATCATCTCGACGAGGGGTCGCTCCAGACGACGTGCGGCCCACATGGCGAGGACCACGAGTCCGCCCGTCATCAAGACGCCGAGCACGATCAGCATCCACATCCATTGGACGTAGCGCTCATGCTCCAGGCGGATCAACTGATCGCGCAGAACTTCCGCCGCTGCGCGCAATCCGGGACGTGCGACTTCCACTTCGAGCTGGCCGAGCAACTGGGCATCGCCCAATTCACGCCGCACCCGCTGGCGCTCGTCGCTGGTCAGCGTGTTCACCATGCTGTCACGACGCAGGAGATCGACGAGCGTCTTCCCCTTGCGGTCCTCCACGCGTACGCGGATCACGAGCGAATCCTGCAGCACGGCCTCAACGCGCTGTTCCAACAACGCGCGATCGTTGTTACGCAGCGCTTCCTCGATCAGGACCGCGTGCTTGGTCGCGATGTCCGCAGCTTCGGACGCGAGTCGTGCACGCTCGGTGACGAGCAGCGCGCGCTCGCCCTGGGTCGTGGCCTTCGCACCGGCTTCACGATGCTGTGCCCATTGCAACATGAGCAGCGCGCTCGTGAGCACGCTGCCCAGTACGATGGCCAGCACGACCAGTTTTGTTTTCAGTCCGCGTGTTTTCACGCTTGGCTCCGCAGTCCGCACTCACTCATGCCCGTCGCCAAGGCAGTCTTCGACACAATCCATGTGACAGCCCTACGAGTTCCTTGCAGCGACAGGAGAGTTGTGCGGAGTTTGCGGGCATCATACCGACAACCCAGCAGCCGGCGTGGAATCCTCCGGGAATCCCCGAACGACGAGCGTCTCGATCCAGTTAGACACCGCTGCGGGTGTCGGTTTCCTTAACACGAGCCTTGCATGAACGAATTGGAACTGACCGGACGTGCCCGCACGCACATCATCGATCTCGAGGTCCCTCAATGTGGCCTTCACTATGAGGTCGTCGCCGCCTTCCTATCGATGCGCGACGCAGCTGCGACGGCGGGTATCGCACTCCAGTCCCGCTCCAGCTTTCGTGATCTGACGACACAGTTGTCGATCTGGAATGCCAAATGGCGCGGCGAGCGACCGTTGTACGACCGTGCAGGCCAAGTGCTGGAATACGAGGCACTGCAGCCACCGGCGCTGCTCGACGCGATTCTCACGTGGTCGGCGCTTCCCGGCGGGAGTCGTCATCACTGGGGAAGCGATCTCGATGTGATCGATAGGGGCGCCATTCCCACTGGCTACACCGTTCAATTGCTGCCTGACGAGTATGCGCCCGATGGAATCTTCGGCCGCTTGAGCGCCTGGCTCGATGAGAACATGCACCGGTTCGGTTTCTTTCGTCCCTATCGCACGGATCGCGGGGGCGTGTCGCCGGAACCGTGGCACTTGAGCTACGCGCCGGTGAGCATGCCGGCGCTCGAATTGTTGAGTTTGTCGATCCTGCGCGACGTGGTGGAGAGCGTTGCGATCGATGGCCGCGACCAGATCCTGATGCGGCTGCCCGAGATCTACACGCGCTATCTGCTCGCGATCGATATGCCGGAAGGCAAGGTGCGGTGGTGAGAACGGCGGTCGGTCAACGGGCTACAGGTGACGGCCAGAAAATCAATTTTCCTTCTGGCCGTAGCCTGTCGGCTGTAGCCCGTCCCCATTCCCATCCCCCTGCATCCGTGCCCGTATTTGCCCGACACTGCTCAGATACACCGCGGGCATCCAGCGTTTGAAACGCCACAGCCAGCGCGCCGAGCGCGGCAGCACGATGTGCAACTTGCCGCGCGCGGCATGGGTGAGCAGATCGAACGCCACTTCATCGGCCGAGTAGTTCGATGCGGCCATCATGCGCGTGGCTCGTTCGTGATTTTCCGGCGGCGCACGCATCGACTCCAGGATCGACGTTTTGAAGAACGTCGGCATGACGACCGACACCTGGATGCCCGCGGGCTTCAATTCGCCGGACAGTGTTTCACTGAGCGATAGCACGGCCGCCTTGCTGGCGTTATAGGCACCCATGCCGGGCAGGGCTGCAAACGCGGCGGCGCTCGCGATGTTGATGATGAGACCGGTGCCGCCGAGCTGCAGATGGGGAATGGCTGCGCGGGCGCCGTTCAGTACGCCGATGAAGTTGATCTCCATCACCCACTGCCAATCGTCCAGCTCGGTTGCCGTCACCTCGCCCGCGGCCGCAACACCCGCGTTGTTGATCATGAGGTCGAGGCCATTGTGAGCGGCGGCGAACGAGTTCACCGCCACGGTCAAGACATCGGCTTGCGTGACATCGCCGGGATAGGACTGCGCCGCAATGCCGCCGCTCAGCTCCACGTCGACCTGCGACAACCGGGTTTCATCGCGATCGAACAGGCCCAGTGCCCACCCGTTCGCGGCCAATGCGCGCGCCAATGCCAGGCCCAGTCCGCTGGCCGCACCCGTGATGAAGGCGCGTTTGCGCGGGAAGCGGCGATTGAGTCGATCGAGCGCTGGACTCATGACGGGTCCGGCCGCTCTCAACCCTTCCACACCTGCTTCAAATGTCCGAGCACGAGCGAACGGATGTTCTGCACGGGATTCTTCTCCCAGGTGAAGCACGGCGGATCGCGGCGTAGCATCGGCCAGCGTCCGGTGCGGAGGACTTCACGCAGATAGTCGAGATTGCGTTGAATGGCTTCCATGTACGGATTGCGTCCGCCAAACAACACTTCGAGGTAACGATACGCGCCCTCGAATTCGCCTTCGAGGCGATTGCGCCGCACCTCTTCGATGAACTCGGGTGTGCTGCGCAGGACGTCGAGCCCGGAGCTGTAGACGACCGACGGCTTGCCGTCGTCGCCGCGTGGCAGTGCCACACCCCCCAGTACGAACTCGGGATACAGACGATCGCGACACTTCTCCAGGTAGCAGCGATCCGACATCTGCGCGATGAGATCGCCGGTGCCCACCAGGTATCCCGCGCGCCGGTCACGCTCATCGTCGAGCCGGATCTGACTGAACTCCAGCTCGTAGCCGGTGAAGTGCACGATCTGTGTCGCGACCGGCACCCACTCGGCCATGCCGATCGTCGGCAAGTAGCGCGCGAGGAAGTGAGCGCTGCGAGTCACATGCGAGCGCGTGAATTCCGCGCCGTTGCGATGCGCCGAATCGTCTGTCTGACGGATGTAGCCGGAGTCGTGGAAGAGCGCGGTCACGATGGCCATGACAGCGCGTTCGGGACCCAGGCGCTCGTCAGCGGAATGCGTACGTTCGTAACCAACCAGCAGTCGTGCGGAGGCCAGCGTGCCATCCAACGTGTGCTGCAGATCGTGATAGACGGTGTCGCAGCCGAAGTAACCGGGAAACTGGCCTGTGAACAGACGTTCGAAATCGCGAAAGGCGCTGTCGAGACGATCCAGCCCGTAGTTCGGCCACGTTTGACGGAACAGATCGCTCACCGCACGGCGCACCAACTCCGGTGAGCTGACCTGGACGGTATTCGTCACATCGAAATCGCTGCGCCGATAGTGCATGTAGTTATCGCTGGAGGGATCGGGCCTTCGGAGCGTGGGGCAGTGTGCAAGATGCTGCCTCACGCTGTCTATGCATCAGTGCACGCATCGCGCAAGCGAACGTGATGTTTGTCGCTGAGCTTAAATCTGGAAACGCCTGGTGCGTGATCGAAGGTCGTTCCCCGGCGCGCGGAGTCTTGTTGGTGTGACACGCTTCACACTTGCGGCGAGGGCGGTGCTCGTCATGACGAGTGACTCCATGGCCCGCACCGTTGGGAACATGTCGATTATCCTGACACCTTCGACCGTGCCAGCCAGACCGATGTAACGACGCTCCCGCTCGCGATGGCGCGATGCGATGCGCCTATGGGCGATTGCCGGATGCGAAGTCGGGATCGGTCAGCTTCATTTCTCGCAACGGACCGTATTTGCGCAGCTCATCGCGGATCTGATTCGCCGGCCCGATGACGACGAGCTGCAGCTGCTCGCCGTGGGGGAACACGGTCTCGATGGCGTCGCGAGCCGCCGCACCGTCGACTTGATCGAGTGCGTCCAAATAACCTTCGACATAGCTGCGATCCAACCCATAAAGCTCGATCTGGCCGAGCATGCCCGCCCAGTCCTCTGCCGTTTCGAGTGCGAGCGGAAACTGGCCTTGCACGTATTGCCGCCCGCTCCCCAGTTCGGCAGCGGTCAATCCGTCGGCATGCAGACGCCGCAGAACATCCAGTGCCGTATCGATCGCAGCGGCCGTCGTCTGCGTGCGAGTGTACGAGCTGATCGACCAGAAGCCGGGGTGAGCAAAGCGTTCGAAGCGTGAACTGGCACCGTAGGTCAGCCCACTCTTGATGCGCAGCTCGACATTCAACAATGACGTGAAGCGACCGCCGAACACGGCATTCACGGCATCGATGGCGGCACGGCGGCGATCCGTCTTCGCCACACCGACCGACCCGAGCCAGAAATAGGATTGGGTGGACTCCGGCGCGTCGACCAGCAGCACCGCGCGCGTGGACGGCGGAACAGGGTCGTCGACCGCTGGCGGTGCGGCAGGAGCACGTCGCCAATGGCCCAGCGCACGCGTGAGCAGGCGCTTCATCGCGCGCGGCTCGAAGTCGCCGACCACGCTGACGATGAGGCGATCGGCGCCGAACTGCCGGGCGTAATACGTCTGCACATCCGCGAGCGTGACCCGTGGCAGAGAGCCTTCGCTGCCGCTCACCGAGCGGCCGTAGGGATGCTGCGGCAACAGGGCTGCATGCGCATACACCGACACCAGACCTGCAAGGTCTGAGTCCTTTGCGGCCCGCAGCAATTCAATCTGCCGCGCACGCAACTTCTCGAACTCCTCAGCGCGGAGCTGCGGCCGCTGCAGCATGTCGGCCAGCAGCTCGATCATGAGCTGCTGGTCATGCGCGAGAAAGCTGCCCGAAATCGATACGAACTCGCGCTGCGCCTGTGTGTCGAGCCGTCCGCCGACGCGATCCACGGCGTCGGCAAACTCGAAGGCGCCGCGTTGACCCGCGCCCTTCTCCAGGAGGCTCGCGAGCAAGCTCGCTGTGCCATCGCGCTGTGCCGGATCCACGATCGACCCGCCGCGCACGATGGCTTCGAACGCGATCAGCGGAACGTCGTGCCGAGCCATCAGCAGCAGGGTCGCGCCGTTTGGCAGGACAACGCGCTCGAACGGCGGCACCGTCACGCCACGCGCCTGCACGGTCGCGATACCCAGAAACAGCACCAACGAGAACCAGAGCCGTTTCATGCACCCGCCTGTGTTGGAACGAGAACGCCCACCGTGCGGCTCTGCTTGCGCAGCAGTTTGCGCGCGATGTCGAGCACGGCCTGCGCGGTGACGCGTTCGTAATCGCGTGGCGCTTCGAAGAGCTTGCGATAGTCGCCATGGAGCACTTCGTATTGACCGAGCGCCTGAGCCTTGCCATCGATGGTCGCAAGCTCGCGCCAGAAACCTGCCAGTTGCAGTTGTTTGGCCTTGGCGAGCTCCGCCGCGGTGACGCCATCCTTGAGCACGCGTTCGAGCTCTTCGTCCAATACGCGCTCGGCCTGTGCCGGATCGCCGGCTTCGGGCAACGTGAGATAGAACCACACGAGTGCAGGATCGAAGCCGCCTTGCACGGTGGCATCCACGCTGATGGCCAGCCGGTCCTGCTCCACGAGGCGACGATGCAAGCGCGAGGAGCTGCCATCCGCGAGGATGCGCACGAGCAGCTCCAGCGCGGGGGCTTGCGGATCCCTGGCTGCAAGGCCGTGGTACGCGACCTGCAGCAACGGATTCTGTGCCTGCGTTTCGAGGCGCACGCGGCGCTCGCCGAGTTGTTCGGGTTCGACCGTGCGCACGGCGGGCGGCGGCGGTGTTTGCGGCAGGGACGCCAACGTGCGGCGCGCGAGCGCAAGAACCTCGGCCGGGTCGACATCGCCAACGATGACGAAGGTGCAATTGCGAGCGGCGTAGTAGGTCTGAAAGAAACGCTTCAAGTCATCGAGCTGCCAATGCTCGATGTCCGATGGCCAGCCGATGGTGGGAATGCCATACGGATGCGCGAGGAACGCCGTGGCCTGCACCTGCTCCTCCAATCGCCCCATGGGATCGTCTTCGATGCGCAGCCGTCGTTCCGAATACACGACCTCGCGTTCGCTCTCGATGACCTTGGGATCGAAAGCCAGGTTGTGTAGCCGATCGGCCTCGAGCTCGAAGGTGAGCGGCAGTGCGACGCGTGGAATCCAATCCTGGTAGACGGTGACGTCCTCCATCGTGAAGGCGTTGCTCGAACCGCCTTGCGCCTCCAACGTGCGATCGAAGTCACCCTGTGCCCGCGTGCTCGTGCCGTTGAACATCATGTGCTCGAAGAAATGCGCCAGGCCCGTGATGCCGGGTGCCTCGTTCCGGCTGCCCACGCGGACCCAGTTGTACAGCGCGACATTCGGAATGTCGTGATCGGGCCAGACGAGAATCTTCAGACCGTTGTCGAGCTGGAGCGACTGCACCTGCGCAGCGTGCGGCAGCTCAGCGGCGTGGGCGGAGGCGAATAGAACGGGAGCGAGGAGGAGCAGTGGACGTGGGAGCCGCATGCGGATGGATTCGATGGAAGGGGGCTTGCTGGTCTGCTGGTCTGCTGGTCGGCTGGCCAGAAAGGGAATGCGGCTTCTGGCCAGCAAGCCAGCAGGCTAGCAAGCCAGCTAGCTAACTCGCCAGCAAAGAAAAAGGCCGCCGTGCGGGGGAAAACGCGAGGCGGCCGAATGAAGCGTCCGAAAATAGGCGCTTCAGCGCGAATACATTGCGAGCGGTCAGAAGGGTTGAGCGACCATCTCCATCTCGTAGCCCATGACTTCGCGAGTCACTGGATCGAGGATGGGGCTCGCGCGACGGAAGCAACCCGTGCTCATGGCGTGACGTGCCATCACGCTGTCGGGGCTTACGTCCTGCAGGCGCATGCGGCCATCGGCTTCGCGCAACAGCATCTGCGCGGAGCTCGTCTTGCGACGTGTATTGCCGTGGCGTTCTTCGGTTCCTTCTCCGAGCACGAGGCCCAGCACTTCGACTTCAGCCAACATGGTTGTGCCAACTTGAGTTGCGATGAGCTGGAGTTTGCAAGTGGTATGCCATGCATGTGGGGCCAGTGTTTTCGCCGCTCGCGACGCTTGGCGTAGTCGGAACTCTGACGGGCCGCGTCACTCGCGGCGGTTCTGCAGCAGTTGGGTCAGCAAACGACGCCGAATGCAGACGGTGTGGAATGCGACAGCGCTCACAGGTGCGATGCGAATGTGATCGCGGTCGCATGAGCTCGAGGAGCGTCTCATCGCAAGCGTTGGCAACCGCATGCGAATGATGAGTAACTCATCACATTCGCAGCGATAATGCGCCTCACCCAGCAGGAGCTTCATGCATGTCCGATACGCCGCGGCGACGTGTGACCGATCGCAACAGTGCCAGTGCCACGTTTCTGGGCAGCGGCACCACGCTCACCGGCGAGTTGCAGTGTGACGGCGATCTCGTCGTCGCGGGAACCGTGAATGCGCATGCCGTCGTGCGCGGCGGATTCACGCTCGCGGACAGCGCTCGCTGGACGGGTGGCGTGCGGGCCAACAATGCCGTGGTCGCCGGTACGCTCGAAGGCGCGTTGCTCGTCACCGAGAAGCTGGAGATTCGCAAGACCGCGCACATCCGCGGCAGCGTGCAGGCGCGTTCCATCGCGATCGCGCAAGGTGCGGTGATCGAGGGGGAGATGAATGTGACGAGCGAAGAGGCCGTGGTGATGTTCGAGGAACGACGGGAGACGTGAGCCTCACTCGAAGACGATGCGGCTCAACGCGCCGTTGAGATCGACGACATACAACTCCCCCGCATTGCTTTGTCCGAACGAAGCAATGTTCGCGGTCGTATCGAGCAGCTCGCGCGGTGTGCGTGTCCCCGGCTCCGCGGTCCAGATACGTCCCGAACCGAAATCGGCAAAGAGATAGCGGCCGACGAGCGCCGTGGGTTGCGCGCCGCGATACACGAAACCGCCCGTGATGGAGATATTCCCGTCGACGTGTCCGTACTCGGATATCGGGTCGATCAGGTTGTTGCTAAGACAGCTTCCGCCACTGAAGTCATGCGCGCCTTCGCGACAGTTCCACCCGTAGTTGCCGCCGCGCTCGATCACATCGACTTCCTCCCATGCGCCTTGTCCCACATCGGCCAGCGACAGCGTGCCCGTGGAGCGGTCGAAGCTGTATCGCCACGGATTGCGGAGCCCATATGCGTAGATCTCGGGACACGCGCTGCTGCCGCTGCCTTGATTGCACAGCGCGCCACCGATGTAGGGGTTGTCGCTTGGGATTGCATAGGGTGTGCCTCGATCGACATCGATGCGCAGCAGCTTGCCCAACACCGTATCGAGTCGTTGCGCGTTGCCTTGTGGATCGCCGCCGCTGCCGCCATCGCCAAAGCCGATGTACAGGTAGCCGTCGGGCCCGAAGACGATGTGACCGCCGTTGTGGTTGTCGAACGGCTGTACCACGGTCAATACGATCTGTTCGGTCGCCGGATCGATGGCACGCCGGCCGTCGCCTGCCGGCACGGTGGTGAAGGTCGAGATGCGGGACACGAGCTCGTTCGATGTATTGCGATGGGTGTACGAGAGATACACGCGTCCGTTCGCGGCATATTGCGGATGAAAGGCCATTCCCAGCAGCCCTTTTTCGCCGCCGCTTTCGACTTGCGAGCTGATGTCGACGAACGTCGTTGCGGCGTTGGCATCCGCTTCATTGAAGTCGCGCACGCGTCCTGCTTGCTCGACGACGTACCAGCGCGCGTTGTCGTCCGGCGCTTGCAGCAGGCCGAGGGGCGAGGTGAACGTGCGCCCGCCGAAGGCCGCTTCCAGTCGGATCGCACCAGTGCCCGGCGGATCACTATCGCCTCCGCTCCCGCCTCCGCCGCAGCCGCCGAGCGTGATGAGTGCAATTGCCGACACGGCCATCGAGGGCAGCGGCTTGAAGCTCAAAAGCGAGACGGCCATGCGCGCAGGGCGATGGACGGCACGTAAGATACCAGCCCCTTTCCGGTCACCTGTTCGCGGCGCGGATGTCATCCAGCTTCCCCCGATTGCCAGAGCTCATTGCCCGTCGGGGCAATGTTGCCGAGTTTCCGGAGAACACGTTGCCTGCGCTGCGCTCGGCCCTGGAGCTGGGATGCAGCCATCTGAGCGTCGACGTGCAGCTGAGTGCCGATCATGTGCCCGTGTTGCTGCAGGATGCCAGTCTGAAACGCACGGCGGGGATCGATCGCAACGCGCTCGAGATGACGTGGAGCGAGCTGGCGGAGGTGCGCGTCAACGAGGTCGAGCGTCTGCGTAACCGCTATACCGACGTCGGCATTCCTTCGCTGGCGCAAGCGGCCAGTCTCATCGCGAGCCATCCAGGCGCAACGCTGTTCGCCGAGCTCAAGCGCTCGAGCCTGCGTCAGGCGGGGCAGGAGCTGATGGTCCGCCGCGTGCTGGAGGTGTTGAAGCCAATCGCGCGTCAGTGCGTGCTGACATCGTTCGATCTGGCGACGGTGCATCACATCCGTCAGGTATCGGGATTGCGCGTCGGCTGGATGCTGCCGGACTACAGCAATCTGTCCGCGCTCAAGTGCGAGGCGTTGGGGCCCGATTATGTCTTTTGTGACCATGCCCTCTTGACCGAATCCGTGTCGCGTCTGTGGCGTGGATCATGGCGCTGGGCGATCTACGAAGTGAATCATCGCAAGCTCGCGCTCGACCTCGCCACACGCGAAGCCAAGCTGGTCGAGACGGCCAGCTTGCGCGAGATGCTGCGGCAATTCCGGGACATGAAATCGAGGATCTAGGCTTGCATGACGTCGTGATCGTTGGCGCTGGCGTGCATGGCGCGGGTGTCGCGCTTGCGGCGACCGCTGCCGGCTACAAGACGCTATTGCTCGAGAGGTGGCATCCGGCGCACGGCACCTCCAGCCGTTCCAGCAAATTGATTCACGGCGGCCTGCGCTATCTCGAAAGTGCCCAGTTCCGCCTCGTGCGCGAGAGTCTCACCGAACGCGCGTTGATGTTGCGCAATGCGCCCGAGCTCGTGCGCTTGCAGCCCTTCTTTCTGCCGGTCTACGGCGACACGCGTCGCCGTCCGTGGCAGCTGCGCGTCGGACTCTCGATGTACGCCCTGCTGGGCGGACTCAAACCCGGTACGGGATTCGGATCCATCCCACGCTCGCAATGGACGAGCCTGGACGACATGGAGCTGGATGGACTGCAGGCGGTGATCCGTTACTGGGATGGACAGACCGACGATGCCGCGCTCACACGCGCCGTCGTGCAAGCGGCGCAACAGCTCGGATGTGAAGTCAGTGTGCCTGCGACGTTCACTGCGGCCGAGCTGAGCTCGGACGGTGTCGTCGTGCAGTTCACTCAGGGCGGTCGCGCGCAGAGTGCTCGAGCGCGTGTGCTGGTGAATGCCGCGGGCCCGTGGGCAACGGAAGTGTTGAAACAAATTCAACCTGCGCAACCGCTACGAGCCGTTGACCTCGTGCAGGGCACGCACATCGTATTGCCCGCTGCCACGACGCAGGGCATCTACTACGTCGAAGCGCCACAGGACGGTCGCGCAGTGTTCGTCATGCCGTGGCGCAATCACACCCTCGTGGGCACGACCGAAACGTCGTACCAGGGAGCACCCGAAGACGTACGGCCGCTGCCGAGCGAGGTGTCGTACCTGCTCGAGATTGCCCAGCACTACTTCCCGAAGTTCCGCTCGCTATCCACGCACGATGTGATGGCGAGCTTCGCCGGGTTGCGCGTATTACCGCGAGCAAACACCACGGCCTTCAATCGTCCACGCGAAACGATGCTGGAAGTGGACCGCAAGGCGAAGCCACGAGTACTGACCATCTATGGCGGCAAACTCACGGGCTGGCGTGCGACCGGTGAGCAGGTGGTGAAGCGGTTGCACTCGTCTTTGCCCGGCCGCGCCCGGCGCGCGGATACGGCAGACGTCAGGCTCTTGCCGGTCAATTAGCAGTGGGACGTAACGACATGGACTGCAACAGCGATCGGCTGGCTAGCGAGCTGGCTTGCTGGCCAGAAGGCTCTGCAGTACTTCTGGCCAGCGGACCAGCCGACCAGCCGACCAGTCGCTACGGGCTAACGCCAGAACTCCCGCAGCTGCCCCGCTTCGTTCGCAGCCTGCCGCGCACCCGCCTTCGCGGCATCGCCACTGCGCCGGTAATCCAGCAGATTCGGACCGAATGCGTCCAGGCATTGCGAATCCGGTGTGACGACCACGACATCCGCTCCGTCGGCGCGCAGCGCTGCAACTTCTCGTTCCAACGGCGCGAGATAGCGTTGAGCGAGCGCAGAGTCTGGCGGTCCGGCGAGCATCGCGAGCACGAGTACGTGGTCATAGCCGCGCGCGAGATCGGCATTAGTCATCGAGCGCATGCCGCCATCCATGTAGCGGCGACCGTTGATCGTGATCGGCGGAAAGACGCCGGGCACTGCGCAACTGGAAGCTACGGCCCGCGCGAGGCTCACGCCCGAGGCGTGATCCCACACGACGAACTCACCATTGGTCGTGTCCACCGCCGTGCACGCATACGAGTGCTCGGGCCACACGTCGTCCGGCAGCGCACGCAGGAATGCGCCGAACGAATCGATGAACTGCTGTTCCGGGATCGTGCGGGCGCGCAATGCCAGTGCAGCGAGTTCCATACGGACTTGCTGCCCTGGGCGATCGCTCGTCGCTGCTTCGCTCATCTTCTCGGCGAGGTAGGCGAGATCTTCGGGGGCCGCGGAGCCCAACCCGGTGTGTCTGTCCACTGCGCCCGGCGTCACCGTCATCTTCGCGTAAGGCGCCGCGAGTACATCGGGCGCGTGACCCAACGCCAACAGTGCACCGACGAATGAGCCGGCCGATGTGCCGATGATGTGATCGGCGGTTGCGAGATCGACGCCTGCTTGCGCCAGGCCGGCAATGAGTCCCGATTCCCACGCGATGCCAACGGGGCCGCCGCCACCGAGAACGAGCGCCTTGCTCATGCGTCCACGCCCAGCAGGCGCGCCACCTGGCGGTCGGCCCAGCTCTCACGACGCCAGTGATCCATGAAGCCGCAATGGCCACCGATGGGACTGCGAATCACCTCCAGCAGGGGATTGCGCGCGACGAGACTCAGATCGTGGGCGGGAATGATCGGATCGTCGAGTGCGATCAGCATGTGGGCCGGCACTTGCAGACCGGCCAACCGAGCGCCGGTCAACGCGTAGCCATCGAGATAGTGGTCCAGGCTCTGGAACTCACTGTAATGCTCCAGCATCAGTTCGGTCATGCGTGCGATCGTGTTCTGCTCGAGGACATGCTCGAAGCGGTAACGCTTGGGGAACAGCGCTTGTTTACGCTGCAGCGAACGTTTCCACGCATACAGAAAGTATTCGCGATAGATGAACATGCGATCGAGCGCATCGACCGTGCTGCGCGGACGCAGGACGGGACAGATCCCAATGGCACGTTCGAGGTGCAGGCCGTGCTGCGGTCCATTCGCGGCGACACGCAGGGCGAAGTTGCCGCCGAGCGAGAAGCCCGCAACGGACAAGCGCTCCGGCGCAAAGCGTCGCTGTACGTCGGCCACCGCACCGATGACTTCATCCAGCAAGCAGGAATGGAATACGCCTTCGTTCAGATGGTGACTGGGGCCGTGATCGCGCAGGTTGAGGCGGAAGACATCGCAACCGCGCGCGAACAGATATCCGCCGAGGGACAGGACATAGAGCGAATCGGCATTCCCTTCCCAGCCGTGGATCAACACGACGAGATCACGGGCATGCGGACGACCTGCGCTGGCCTGCGTGGCCAGGTGGCCGAGCAAACGCACGCCATTGCCACAATCGAGCGTCTCCGGCGCACCTTGTCGCACCAGCTCCGCCGCACGCTGCATGACGGCGCGGCGGCGAATGCGCAACGTGGGCAGGATCGATTGCACATGGGGATTGGTGAACCACTGCGGCGGCACGAACCCGGTCAATGCCGCCACTGCCAGCGTATTCATCATTCGATCCGCATCGCCGTCGAGCCAGGCAAGTGGCTCACGTAGTCGGAGCCGACGAGCATGCTCGGTGTCTTGAAGCCCGGAGTCGGCGTGGTTTCGAGCGTATCGTGCACAATGCCCAAGGCCGCGTACACGGTGGCTTGATAACCGTTGGCCGTACTCACGCGGGCCGTCTTGCGCACGCCCTTCGCATTCACGGCTTCACCCCACACGAACATGGCATTGTTCGCGCGCTCGGTGGCGCTCGGTCCCGGCGCACGCGGGCTCATGGACTTTTTCAAGAAGTACTGCACGAGACCTGAACGCGCGAGACCCCGCCAGCGATTCATGCCGCGCACGCGCTCGAGCTGCGGCTCGCTCATTGCCCGGTAGACCTCGATGTTCGGAATGCCCGTCGTGTAGTAAGCAGTGCTCACATCGCCCCACGAAATGGCGACACCCAGGCGCTCGCCCTGGCCGAAGTCGATGCGCCGCGTCGGCTCGCCCAAGGGGAGCGACACGATGCGGCCGGCGCGGCGCACGCGCGTGCCGGTGTGCAGGCTTTCAACCATCGTCCGGACGCTGCCGCGGCTCAAGCTACTCGTTCCATCGAAGCCCAAAGCGAGATGCGTGGCATCGGGGAGCGCCGCTTTCAATGCGGCGGCGACGCAATCGGTGGGCACGACATCGAAACCCACACCGGGACACACGACGCAACCGGCGCGTTGCGCCTGACCATCGAGTGAGTGCGCACGCTCGAAGACATCGATCTCACCGGTGATGTCGAAGTAGTGCGCATGCGAGGCCATGCAGGCTTGCATCAGCGGCGCAGCCGTCGATGAGAAGGGACCGGCACAGTTGAGGACGGCGGCGACGCCTTCGAGCGACGACAACGTGGCCGTGTGGTCATCGAGGCGAAACACGGCACTCGGACAATCAAGCTCTGCCGCCAGCGCTTGGATCTTTGCCGCCGAACGACCGGCGAGAACCGGACGCAGACCGAGACGCACTGCTTCGCGCGCAATCAACTCGCCCGTATAGCCGTTCGCGCCATACAGCAGCCAGCGCGTCGAATCCGTTACCTGCGCCATGAGTGCCCGACGTCAGTGCAAGGCGCTGGTCGTGGCTGCCGCCTCCACGTTCGATTCGAATGCGAACTCGACGCGGTTGTTGCGCTCGGCAATGCGGTTCCATTCGCCGGCGCTGACCTTCTCCGACGGTGGCTGTGCGGGATACGGCATGACGGGCTTGCGCCCGGCGAAGATCACCTCGACATTCAGGCGACCGTCCGTTTCGGTGCGCGTCGTGGATACGAGATTGGCGAACGCAAGCGACTGACGTTGCGCCGAGCGCAAGCCATCTTCGTACGGATTGCCAATGACGTCGCAGCGCCGGGCCTGCAGGTCCTCGGCGGCCAACGCATAGCCCTCGACGGCATTACCGGCGAGACAGAAATCGCCGATGTAGGTGGTTGCGCGCACCGTGCCTGCCACACCTTGCTGACGCAACTGGAGGAGCATCTGCCGCAAGCGGTCCAGGCGTGCGCCGGCCAACGGTGCTTCACCGTAAGGGACCGACTCGGGCTGACCTTCCGATGGCGAGGCCGCAGCGGGACTTGTACTTTGCGCAGCCATGGGCTGAGCGTTGGCCTGTACGGCCGCTGCGTGCCGGGCCAACTGCTGCGCTTGTTGCTCGCTGCGCGTCGTCAGCTGCGCATTGGTCGCCCGTGCTTGCTGTAAATCCGCCTGCTGGCGTGCCACCAGCAGCCCGAGTACCACCAGCGCGATGCATGAGAGCGCGATACCCAAGCCGATAGGCCACGCCCACGCGCGCGGGATGCTCACCTGCCTGGCCGGTGGCCGTGGTGTGTTTGCATCCTCGCCTTCAATCCTCACGTCGTCGGATGTCGTGAGTTGCTCGCGCACGCCGAGCGCGTCGAATGCAGCAGTGAGCCAGCGGCGCAGCTCCGCGTGCTGCTCCTTCAAGAGCGGTGTGAGTACTTGCCGGACCGCGTTCTCGAGATCTGCCGTGGCGCTGTTCGTGGCGGCTGCCGGCCGCTGCGGGGGCGGAGGCGGTTCGCGTGCGGGGGTCAGGTCCGCCAATTCCACAGGCATCAACGCAGGTTCGCGGCCATCGCGCCGGTCCGGCAGCAATCGCAGCTGATACAGCACCCGCGATACATCGGCCTGCTTCACCGTCTTCGGCAGCACGCCGACGGCGCCGAGGGCGCGTGCCTGGCTCACGTACAGCTCGCCCTCCTGGGAGGTGTACATGATCACCGGGATCATGGCCGTCGCGGGATTGCTCTTGATGGCCTGCACGGCCTGGAAGCCATCCATGCCGGGCATGAGATGGTCCATGAAAATGACATCGGGGCGCTCGTTCTCGAGAAAGGTGAGCGCCTGCTCCGCCGATTCGGACGCGTCGACTTTCAAGCCATAGCCTTCCAGCATGCGGCTTAAGATCACTCGCGCAGAGCGAGAGTCATCGACGATGAGAGCGCGCTTGGCCATGGAGCAATGGTTCTACTGCTGGCACTTCGTGGAGTGCTCGATCCCGTGACGCCTTTCTACCGCGATTGCGCTTCAGCGCCAAGAGAAAAGCAGGGCGGATCATCGAGCGCGTCGCTCTCAAACATCCCCACCCTGACCCTCTGATGTGCAGGACGCACGAATGGCGCGGGCGCATGGATGCGCAGGAGCGGCCCCCGCTCCGCAAGGGAGGGAACGCAAACATCATTCGCCGTCCGCCTTCTTGAAGCGATAGAGGAATTGATGCGTGCGATGGCGAATGGCCGGGTCGAAGACGAGCTTGGTCAAATCGTCATCTGCGTGGGCGAACGCGTCGCTTTCCGCATCCAGGCGAAATCCGGCGGCGGCAAAATCCTGTTTGACACGCTCTGGGTCGATGCGATGCAGCTTGTCCGCCGTGACCTGCGGCTCGCTTCCCGCGGCGGCAGCGTGATCTTGTACGACCACGATGCCGCCGGGCTTGAGCGCCTGATGAAGCGTGCGCAGCAGTGCCGCGGGATCGGTGCGCTCCCATCCGCCGTCTGCGGGCCGCCAATACAGATCGTGATAGGACAGCACGAACAGTGCGGCATCGAGACTGTTTGCGGGCAGCGACAGCTCGGTGACTTCAGCTGTCAACACTGCCACGTTCTGCAAGCGCCCTGAGCCGAAGCGTTGTGCCGGTTGATCGCCTGCAAACCGCGCGTAGGGCGGATTGTTGTACGCGATCACCTTGCCGCTGGGGCCAACGGCACGCGCGAGCAATTCAGAGTAGTAACCGCCTGCAGCCAACACGTCGATCACCTGCATGCCCGGCCGTGCTTGCACGAAGCTGAGCACTGTCGCCGGTTGCCGCCAGGCATCTTCTGCACGATCCGAGGCGGAGCGCTCCATCGCAGCGATCGTGCGGGCGATGGCAGCGTCATCGGGTGCCGCGCTCGGCGCTTCGACTCGACTCGGGGTCGCGGGGGCGGCTGGCTCTGTTGGCGGCCGTTCGGTGGCGCAACCCGCGAGAGCGAGTGCGAGGATCATGCTCAAGACGCGTTGGTTCATTGCGTTTGCCCGAGTCCTGCGATGGTTGAGAAATGCGAGCGCGCCACGCAAAGTCGCAGCCACCCTTCCCGGCCTTCCCGCGAATGAGCTCATTTCGATCTCTCATCCTCGTAGCGCTGACACTGACCACAACCGGAGTGGTGTTGGCGTTCGATGATGCCACACTGCGGTTCGCGCGCGTTGAGGGCGCCGGCTTCGGAGCAAGCGATGTGCAGGCGCAGTTGGAGATCACCGACACGGGCATGCGGGTGCGCGCACGGGTCGGCGAGCTGGCGCTGCAAGCCGCGGGACAGACCCTCCGCGATGTGAACATCGAGTGCCGCGACGTGCAGCTATCGGCTGCTCGCATCGCATGTGCCGATGCGCTGGTCGCAGCGGAGTTTCCCATCCTGGGTCGTCAACGGGTGCGCGCGCGCATCGACTATGGTCGTGTCGACGGCAGCCTGCGCGTCTCTCTGCGCGATTTGCGTATCGGGGGCGGCAGCGCGGCGGCACGAGTCGCGCTGATTGGCGAGCGTTGGTCGGCGTCGGTCGATTTGCAACGAGCCGCGCTCGAGCCTTTGCTCAAGATGGCGCGTGCGGCGAAGTTGGGACTGCCGCCGATTTCCGGTACGGGCCTCGCATCGCTCAAGATGGAAGCGACCGGCGCGAACGCAGCCACATTCACTGTGTCGACAGTGCGTGTCAGCGGCGAGGTCCGTGAGCTCACTGCAAACAACGACAGCGGCACGCTCGCGAGCGACAAGCTGAATCTCGCGATCGACGCGGCGTTGCGTCGCGCCGGTGGCGATTGGCACATCGACGCGCGTGTGAGCTCGGCGGCGGGGCAGGCTTACTTCGAGCCCGTGTTCCTCGACTTCGGTACGCATGCGCTGGCACTCGAGGCTCGCGGCGTGTGGACGCAGGCGGGCGCGCTCGAACTCGCTCACTTCGACATCAACCATGCGGACGTGCTGGATGCGGCGGGAAGCGCCAAGCTGCAATGGGCGGCGGCGCAGCCCGTGCGCGAGTTGCGGCTCAATCTGCGCAAGCTGCAGTTCCCCGGTGCGTACGCGAGCTACTTGCAGCCGTATCTCGTGAATACGAGCTTCAAGTCCATTGCGAGCTCGGGTGCGTTGCACGGCGAAGTGACGGTTACCAACGGTGTGCCGCAATCCGCACACGTCGGATTCGATGCGCTCACGCTGGATGACGGCACGCGCACCTTTGCGATTCGCGGGCTGAACGGTGCCTGGCACTGGAGCGACGAGGAGCAGGGCGGTGACGTGCCAGCGTCGAACGTGCGCTTCGCAGGCGGCACTTTGCTCGGTCTCGAACTCGGCGGTAGTGAGCTCAAGTTGGCGCTGAATGCACGCAACGTGCACCTGCTCGAAGCGGCGCGCATTCCGGTGTTCGATGGCGCCATCGAGCTCGAGAGCTTTCGAGTGCGCAACCTCGCGAGTCCGAACGTCGCCTTCATGGTCGATGCCACGATTCAACCGATCAGCGTCTCGCAGTTGTGTCGTGCCTTCGGCTGGCCCGAGTTCGGCGGCCAGATCGGCGGCAAGATCTCGAAGCTGCGCCTGCGCGAGGGCGTCGTGACGCTCGGCACTACGTTGTCGGCACAAGTGTTCGATGGCCTCGTGAGCTTGAGTAACCTGCGGCTGGAAGATGCGTTGGGCCAGTGGCCGCGCTTCCAGGCCGATATCGAGTTGCACAAGCTGGATCTGGCGCTCGTCACGCAGGCGTTCTCGTTCGGTCGCATCACGGGCCGACTCTCGGGATCAGTGCACGACTTGCATCTGTTCAACTGGACACCGGTCAGCTTCGATGCGTCGCTGTACACCCCGCCCGACGATCGCTCGCGCCATCGCATCAGTCAGCGCGCCGTTGCGAACATTGGCAATCTCGGCGGGGGCGGTGCGAGTGTGACGGCGGCTCTGTCGAGCGGCTTCCTCAAGTTCTTCGAAGAGTTCAACTATGACCGCTTGGGTCTGTCGTGCCGCTTGGCCAACGAGATCTGTTACATGAACGGCGTGGCGCCCGCGCCGAACAATGGCTACTACCTCGTGAAGGGCAAGGGTCTGCCGCGCATCGACGTCATCGCAGGCGCACGCCGCGTGGATTGGCCGCGCATGCTGGCGCAGCTGAAGGCCGCCACCGAGTCGAGCGGCCCGACTGTGCGATGACCTTCACACGGTTCGAGGGTTGCACACTGTATCCGTTTGGTATTCATTGCGCGTTCACGGCTGCGCTTCTTAACTGGAGCACAACCCGAAAGCGAACACGCTCATCCTGTCAGAGGAGTTCTCGATGCTGCGTTACCTACCGTTGAAACTGGCCGCCGCGTGCGTGCTGCTGTCCGCTTGCGTGACGATCAACGTCTACTTCCCGGCGGCTGCTGCCGAGAAGGCCGCGGATCGCATCATCCAGGATGTGTGGGGTGAGTCGGCGCAGCCAGCCCAGCCCAAGGCCGATGACAAGCGCGGTTCGATCGTTGCGCCGGTGCAGGGTGTGCTGTTGGCCGCGGCCGAGGGCGCCTTGAACTTGCTGATCGCGCCGGCCCATGCGCAAGCCGATCTGAACATTTCGACGCCGGCCGTGCGACAGCTGACGCAATCGATGGAGGCGCGTCATGCGCAATTGAAGAAGTACTACGACTCGGGCGCGGTCGGGCTCACGGCCGATGGCCTCGTCGAGCTACGCGATCTGAATTCCGTGCCGCTGCCGGAGCGCAACGCTGCGCGCAAACTCGTGAGCGACGAGAATACCGATCGCGCCAACCTGTATCGCGAGATCGCCGCGGCGAATGGACATCCGGAATGGGAGAGCGATATCCGCTCGACCTTTGCGCAGCGCTGGATCGATCGCGCCTCGCCGGGTTGGTACTACAAGG